>NZ_BJKJ01000013.1:0-129898 GCF_006538305.1 Alteromonas sp. KUL17 | reverse complement strand
CCCCGTTATTTGAGGGTTATTGTGTTGCCGCCTTTTTCTTTTGATGCGTAGAGTGCGCGGTCGGCGCGCTGAATGAGCGTCTCGAGTGTATCGCTTTGCTGCATAAGAGTGACGCCGAAGCTCGATGATAATGACACTTCTGAAATAATGATTGCGTTTATACCTTCACGTACCTTTTCTACCAAATTAAGGGCGTTTTGCTCGTTGATATTAGGCAGAAGCAATACAAATTCGTCGCCGCCGAAACGGGCAAAAACATCCGCTTTACGCACAATATCCTTCGTCACCTGACTTAAGCGGCGCAATGCATTGTCGCCGTCTACATGGCCTAATTCGTCGTTAATACGTTTAAACTTATCTAAATCAAACATAACGAAATAAAGCGAGCTTCCCGATTCACGGCTCTGAGCCATTTCAAGTGCGCTGCGCTGGGCCAAATACTCCCGCGTATAAGCTTGGGTTAAGGTATCCACAAAAACACGGTCTTTGAGCAGAGCATTGTCTGCTTGTAACTGAGGAATGGCTATACCAAACAACGCGTTGGCTGCAATAACGTTGAGTGCAAACTGATACACTTTGACGTAATCCATTAAGGCGAATATATGCACCAGCAAAACAATGCATAAGCTGCTTATTGCAAGGCTTATAACATTGCGCTTCGTACTTTCAGTACACGCTATCCACATGTGGGTAATGGCGAGAAAAAAGATAGCAAATGCACTGTCACGAGACTGGGTAAGTTTTGCCAATAACATGACGAATAGTATGAGGGCCAAATTGATTGCCACTTTCTTAAAGTAGCTGTGTAAATCGGATGAAGCGCAGTTAGAAAATGCCAAGAGGTCTATTTTAGAAGCCGCACTTATTTTTACTAACAAGCCAGCAAAAAGAGGTGCAAGCACAACAACACCAGCCATATCCCCTATCCAAAAGGGCAGCATCGCATCTTTAATATCCGCCGCTGACATCTGATTAGTGAGAACAAGTGAACCAATGACAAGTTGCGTGGCAACTAACGACGAAATACAGCCGATAATTAAGAACGAGACGATTAATTGGGGTGTGGTGACGTCGGGTTTTCTCAATAGATGGCCGAGAACACTGGCTCCTGCATAGTAAGGAAGCATATGTGCAACGCCGAATAACACGCCGCCCCACATCATTTCTACGTTACTTAACGGCAGCGAGTAGTTATGACCATTCCAGACGGTAATCGCAATGGCGGCCACCATAATAGGCACTACCGCGCGCCAACCTAAAACTAAGAAGCATGCAAGGGTGTAGCCTGCCGCAGGAAACCAAACACTGGCGTGTTCAGTGTATTCAACAATGCGTCCAACTTGCCATATGGCAATCCAAGACAAGATAATAAATACATCTTGATACAAGCCAGACAGTGGCTTAAACGGCCAAAAAGAACGACCTGTCTCGGCATGTTCATGAACATTCGAGGTTGGCTTATCTACCTTGGACGCTTGTTGCGACCTTGGCTTCGAGATAGCAGGTTTTTCCATGAGGACACAAAAACTACGACTTCAGTTTTCAGTGTATAACGAGTGAGCGTTAAAATCTATACACCCTAAGTGCGGCTCTCTAGACCTTTAATAATGCGGCTTACTCAAAGGTTCACATCCCGCAAAAGAATGAGTAGTAAAGGTCTGTATTTTCGAGATAAATAGCGCCTAGACAAATTGAATAAGCTCTTCTAATGAATCAAGCTGAACGTGTGGAAGTACTGAAACGGGTTCTAATTTCAACTGCATTGGACGATTACATGCAAACCAAGCCGACTGATAGCCGGCATTAATGGCACCGAACACGTCTTTAATAATATTATCGCCCACATGTAAAATGTGCGCAGGCGTTACCTTTATCAGTGAGGCCGCTTCATCAAACATGTTTTGAGCAGGCTTCATAGGCCGTTTCACACTAGCGTGTAAGATCGCCGTGAAGTAACGGTCTAACCCTAATTTTTGCGCGTTTACATTGCCGTTAGTAATACCAACGAGCGGTAAATGCTGGCTAAGTTTATCGAGGGTGTGGTGAACATTACTGGCTAATGCAAAATCGCTTCTAGCGTCATAAAAACAATTAAAGCAGCCGTCTACAGCAGCACGTAACGCAATGTCTTCTGTAGGGACTATTGATAACTGACTTGCTGGCGTGCCAGATAATGCTGCACTTAAAACAACGCGACGAAGCTGCCCCATATCAGAAGCCAACCGCGCGTCTTTGGCGATAGCCGCACGTTTAAGCTGTAGCCAATCCAGTGATGTTAGCTTAGCCGCATGTTTGTGATGTTCAGCAATATGCGCTTGAAGGGCTTGCTCTGCGCGTCGAATAATAGGTTCATTATTGTAAAGGGTGTCATCAAGGTCGAAGGTCATAGCCTCGACGTTATTGATAGACCTGAAAAACTGCATTGGGAAACCTTCTAGTAGCGTTATTTCTTATGCGCGCGAGGGTGAGCCGCGTCATAAACATTAGCGAGATGCTGAAAATCCAGATGGGTATAAACCTGTGTTGTCGACAAGTTAGCGTGCCCTAACAGTTCTTGAACCGCACGCAAGTCACCACTTGATTCTAATACGTGGGTAGCAAAGGAATGGCGCAGTTTGTGAGGGCTTACTTTTTGTGACAGCGACTGTTCGCTTGCCATTTTATCGAGGCGATTAGCGACTTGTCGATTGGATATGCGGGTTTTGCGCTTACTCACAAAGACCGCACTTTCGTATGGTGATGCGTAGGCAGGGCGTACCTTCAACCACGCGTTAAGTGCTTTTTGTGCGTGTCGGCCTAACGGAAGTATTCGCTGTTTACTTCCTTTACCCATGACCTTCACCGTACCGTCCTTTAGACAGTCGGCCAAATTAAGCCCAGTCAGTTCGCTCAAACGCAGTCCACAGCCATAAAGTAGCTCAAACATAGCCACATCACGTAATTGCATACCTTCATCGTCGTCACTGCTTCGGGGGGAGGCATTAAGAAGCTGCTGCATTTCATCCACGCTTAGTTGCTTAGGCAATGGCTTCCCTTGTTTCGGAGCTTGAATACCTTCTACAGGGTTGCTGAATAGTTGCTGATGATCGATAAGATATTGGCAGAAGGTTCTAAGTGCCGATAGGCGCAATGCTATACTGCGCGCGCTGTGCCCTGACATCTTTGCATCAGCCATTACCCGCTTTATGTCGCTTGGCGTTAGTCCCGACCACTCGTAAAGCCCAAGTAACTTTGCAACTTCGGTAAGCTGGCGCTGGTAGTTTTTGATAGTGTGAAGAGATAACCCACGTTCTACCTGTAGATGTAGCAGAAACTTATCTAGCCATTGCTGGCAAGGTTCGCTTATCAATGCGTCCGTAGACACTACACCTAATATCCCATCATTTCAGGCAAGATGATATTAAGCACTTGCTGAAGCTGTTGAAGTAACAAGGTGTCCATATCTGGAGTGAAGTGGCTGGCGTCACTGCTGCTAATACCTAAAATACCGAGTTCACGGTTGTCACCAAGCAGCATTAGCGCTACAGACCCCGCAGGGCTTTCTCCGAAAAGAAGCTGGCGTTCGTGCTGAGATAATCGACCAAAGAAAAAATTGGTATTTTTAAAGCGTTTTTCAGTAAATAAACGTTGCTGTAGTTCGGGGATCGCGTGCGGACCTTTAAAGCTTTTAATGACCGCCGACGACAATTGTAAACGCTCTTGAAGCACATCTTCCAAAGTAAACTGAACTTCGGCAACACTTTCACAGCGCAGAAGCTGCACGTTTAAATCGGTGTAAACGCGATATATTTTTTCGTTTTGTTTAGCGATGCTCACCAGCTGATTGAGTTTAAAATTAAGCTGCCTAACTTTCTTTCGAAGCTGATCGCTTTGAATTTCTACCAGTGAAACACTGCCTTTCTGCTCGTGGGGAAGCTTAATTTTTTCAAGAAGGTCGGAGTGCTCGGCAAAGAACTCAGGGTTTTGTAACAAGAACGCGCGCACATCGGCACTCGACAATTCCGTTGTGTCGTTAAATGGCTCAATCAATTGCGTAGCGTTAGACTGCCCTGATAATTCGCTCATAGATTTATATGTCCGTCGTACACGTGCTCAGCAGGCCCTGTCATTTTTAACACGTTATCTGGGCCAGGCCAGCGTATACGTAAACTGCCTCCGGGTAAGTCCACCCGCACGTCTTTTCCTAATTTACCCTGAATCTGGCCAATTGCAACCGCTGCACAAGCGCCGCTACCACAGGCCAAGGTCTCACCTGAACCTCGTTCAAATACGCGAAGTTTAATATGTGACTCATTGATTATTTGCATAAAGCCAACGTTTACGCCTTCAGGGAAGCGTTCGTGCTTTTCAACAAGCGGACCAATCTCGGCCACATTAGCAGTATCAACGTCTTCGACTTCCATCACGCAATGTGGGTTACCCATCGATGCCGAACCAATGAATAGCGTGCTCACGCCGACTCGCAATATGTAGGTGTTTTCTTGCTTATTGGCTTTAAGTGGAATATTCGCAGGTTCGAATTCAGGTTTACCCATGTTCACAGTAACCTGACCGTCTTTCTCAAGATACAGCACCATTTTTCCAGCTTTGGTGCTTACGACAATTTTGTTGCGATTAATGAGACCTTTTTGCTTAACAAAACGTGCGAAGCAGCGTGCGCCATTGCCACACTGTTCTACTTCCGAACCATCCGCGTTGAATATACGATAGTGGAAGTCTTGTTCAGGATCGTAAGGCGGTTCCACCATCAACAGCTGGTCGAAGCCAATGCCGAAGTTTCGGTTAGCCAGTTGCTGAATTTTTTCTTTAGAGAAAAAGACGTTCTGAGTAACGTTATCAATAACCATGAAATCGTTACCCAAACCGTGCATTTTAGAAAATTGAACCTGCATTAAACGCGCATCTATCTTGTTAGTTTGTCTCTAGTTTACGGAAGTTTGTACTCACCTTGCCAGAGATCTTTTTGTTTTTCTCTTTCGCGAACCACAATTGCTTTGTCACCGTCTACCATAATTTCGGCTGGACGACAGCGGCTGTTGTAGTTTGACGCCATAACAAAACCATAGGCACCGGCGCTGCGAACTGCAAGTAAGTCTGTTGGTTCAATGGCTAATTCACGATCTTTTCCTATAAAGTCACCAGTTTCACACACTGGGCCTACTACATCGTAAATACGTGGTGTTGCCGTAGTTTCTTCTTTTACAGGAATAATTTTTTGCCATGCTGAGTAAAGTGCAGGGCGTAACAAATCGTTCATTGCAGCGTCGACAATGGCGAAGCTTTTTTCTTCACCTTCTTTGATGAATTCAACTTCGGTAACTAAAATACCGGCGTTTGCTGCAATAGCGCGGCCTGGCTCAAGAATAAGCTTTAGATTCTCACGGCCTACCATTTTTTCAGCCATGGCTTGTGCATAGGCTTTAGGATGAGGTGGTTGCTCGTTGTTATAAGTAACGCCAAGACCACCGCCCACATCTAAATGTTCAATGATAATGTTGCGTTCAGCTAATTCATCAATAAGCAGAAGCAAGCGCTCCAAGGCGTCTACAAATGGGCCGATGTCTGTGAGCTGCGAGCCAATATGGCAGTCCATACCAACAACATTTAAATGGGGTAGCGATGCGGCCAATTCATAGGTAGCAAGCGCTCGCTCACGAGCAATACCGAATTTATTTGCCTTCAAGCCTGTAGAAATATAAGGGTGAGTTTTGGCATCCACATCCGGGTTTATGCGCAGTGAAATAGGGGCTTTCACGCCCATTTCGCCTGCAACCTGGTTAATTCGATGAAGCTCTGGCTCTGATTCTACGTTGAAACACATGATGCCTTGTTCTAGCGCATAGCGAATTTCATCATGCTTTTTACCAACGCCTGAAAATACTACCTTACTTGCATCGCCACCGGCCTCGATTACGCGAGCGAGTTCACCTGCTGAAACGATATCAAAGCCTGAACCTAATTTGGCTAGAACGCTTAATACACCGATGTTCGAATTCGCTTTTACCGCGTAACACACAAGGTGAGGATGCTCACCAATGGCATCATTAAATGCGTGCCAGTGACGCTCTAATGTTGCACGTGAATAGATGTAAACCGGCGTTCCATGCTGGGCTGCAATATCAGAAACAGCCACTTGTTCAGCATGAAGCTGACCTTGGCTGTAGGCGAAATAATCCACTAGTTCAGCTCTCCAGAAGTAGTTGCGGGTGAAGTGTTATTGGTGTCAGAGTCGGCGCCGGTTTCTGCATTTTCAGAAGACGCTGGTTCAGCAGACGTGTTTTGTGCAGGCGCGTCAGGAATGTAGAGCGCCCCTTTGTAACCACAGCCACATAATGCTGTGAGTGTTAGCAAGAAAACAACTGACTTTTTAAGCACGAAAAATCCCGCGAAGAATACGACAAATGCCGCTATCATCGCATTGCGGCGTTAAATTGCAAGAGCCAATAATCGTTCTTGTGTTTTATCGCCATATCGAACGTTTTTCCAAAGCGCATCGCACAGGCTTTGCGTATCAGAAAAGTCTTTGTTTTTAAGCCAATCGATAAGAATGTTGGGGTTGTCTGGAAAGGCAATCGCTTCGTTGTCGGGAGCTTCTAGCCACTCTTCAACAATGTCGGTATCAAGTTGAAACAGGGTGTGGCATAAATCCAATTTATTTAATGTAAGCACATTCGATAGTTGCTCAAACTGGCCGTGTAAAGGTTTTATAAGCAGCTTCTTGCCCAGTTGAAGTGCCTCACTCGATAGCTCAAACCCCCCATTGGCGATTACGCCGCTGGCGTGCTGTAGGGCTTTTTGAAAGTGCTTCTTAGATGTAGGGTGCCAATGAATATGTCCCACTTCTTTCGCTTCATCGATGTTCGGGTGAAAGCACTCGAAAACCTGATCGCTTAGCGGTTCCAACATTTGTTGAACATCTTCAATATCTTCAAAAGGTAAGTAAACCAGAACGTGACCATTTCCCGAAGACACAATCGGCTTTTCTGCAACGAATGGCGGAATAATCGGTTGATTGAAGTGATACCAGTGCACACCTAGTTGAATCTCTGTTGGCGCAAACACTTTCATTAGCAAGGAATCGAAAATCGTGTTGCCACTTTTAGGAACATCGTAGGCAAATGCAGCCTGATGGCTAATCGAAATAGAAGGTAGACCTTGCTGTTTAGCTGCCCACGCCGTAACGGGCTCAAAGTCATTGACCAGCAAATCGTAGTTGCTGGTATCAAAGGCTTTCACGTCTTTAATAAACTGGCTTACATTTGCATCTTTAACGGTCGCCCATTTATCAACCCGGCCTCCTTTGGTGATAAAGCTCAGGCCAGTAAAGGTTCGGTATTCTCCGAATATTTCCATGTCGAAATACTTCTCAGGGGGACGACCGGTAAACACAAAGTCAACGTTAATGTCATCGCGCTGTGCCAGAGCTGCAGCCATTATTCGCGCACGGGCGATGTGTCCGTTACCGGTGCCCTGCACACCATACAATAATCTCATGCTACCCCAGAATAGAAATGCTCAACGTTGCTATTGTAACGCCTAAAAGTGTCCCTGCGATCACGTCTGACGGGTAATGAACACCCAGTAACACACGTGAAAGACCAATTAACGCGGCCCAGCTGTAAGCCAATACCGCAAACGACGGATAATAATGAGCCACTATGCTCGCCATCAATGTGGCTGCTGCCGTGTGGCCTGAAGGAAGAGAGAATTTATCAGAAGGCGTGACATGTGCTGTTAAATTCATTAGAAAATCGCAAGGGCGAGGGCGCTTGAACATTTTCTTAAGCAGCACATAAATGGGTAATTCCAGCGCATAAGCCATCAGCGCTGTGTAGAGGAAAAGCTCACCATGTTCAGGCTCAAATGCCCAAAGCAGCGCACCGATAACAAGGTACAGGTAACCATCGCCGGTTTTCGACAGCCAAATAATACTTCTGCAGTCTCTTTTTTGCGTCAGTTTGTACAGGCGATAAAACAAGTCTGTATCGTATTTGGTCAAGGATTTAATCAACATCGCCTTGTCCCCTATCGGTTAATTACTGCACAGGCTAAAGTTCATCTGTGACCAGTGGGTGACGAAAAAAGAAACTTTTTTGACAGCGAGCTTCGTTTTTACTTTTTCTTTTGTCCTGGCGAACAGATATTGGGAATGGCTGTAAAAGACAAAAAGCTAAGCAAAATATGTGCTCATTTTGGGGAGGGGAGAGCAAGTTTTGATGAGTTTTAAAAAAAGTGGAAAATTCGACGAAAGGCGTGAAATCAAACGTTTGCATTGCGACATTTAATGCTATGCTAGTTTTAGAAGCGTAAGCAGCGCTTTGTTTTCACTTAATTTTAGTCTTCTCAATTTTAGTAAGGCAGAACGATGGAATACAACACATCTGAATTATGCGATTTGTTTGCTGATAGCGTAGACGTGGTAGATCCAATTTTCGCGAGCTTTGGTGGCCGGTATTCTTTCGGTGGTGAAATTACCACAATTAAATGCTTTGAAGACAGAGGCCTTATCGACCGAGTACTTGCTCAGCCCGGCGCTGGAAAAGTACTGCTTATTGACGGCGGTGGTTCTAGCCGTCGTGCACTGTTCGATGCATCCTCTGCTCAAGTTGCAATCGACAACGATTGGGAAGGGGTTGTGATATACGGCAGCGTGCGAGAAGTTGATAGCCTTGCCGAATTAGATATCGGTGTTTTGGCGGTAGCCGCCATTCCAGTAAATGCTGAGTGTGAAAGTATTGGTGAGGTAGACGTGCCCGTTAACTTTGGTGGCGTTACGTTTTTACCAGAAGATCATCTTTATGCTGATAGCACGGGCGTCATTCTCTCTCCTGAGCCGTTAGATTTAGACTAAATCATCGGTAAGCAGACGCTAACTGCTTTGAAAACAAAGAGATAAAAAACGGAGGCTTTGTGCCTCCGTTTGTATTTCTATTTGCGTTTAAAACGATTCAAGTGCGCTCAGCGCTGACACACCGGGTGTGAAGCTACTTGTTTGCTTCATCAAACACTTGGTTTAGATACAAGGCAATGCGAATTCCCGCCATCTGCAAACGCTTTTTAGCAGTAGGCAGGTGGTTGTATAAGTAGTCATAGCTCATGTTGTTTGCGTCATCAGGATAAATGGTATCGCGAATAGCGGTGCTTTCTTCAATCCACACCATAGGGTCAGTGGTTGCCCAACTGCGAATATCTTTAGCAGTAATGGCTTGTGTTAACCAAGACGTCCACTCTGAGTACGACAGGTCGCGCTGATCTAGCATTTGCGAGTCCCACACTCGGTGTAGGTTAGAGTCTTGCCAGAAGAAGCGCACCTTTACATCGTTACCGCCACGATCAGTTCCGTTTCCGGCATGAAGCGGCTGATGAAGGTCGCCAATAATATGCACAATGAACTGAAGGGCCAGACGCTTTTCTTCAACGGTGGCGGTGTCGCTTTTTAACGTTTCAGTAAACTGCTTTAACGCGGTAACCGCATCACCTTGCTTTGGTGCGCCAACTTCTTTGTAGGTCTTTCCTTCAGGTACAGATACATAGTGCCAAGGGCTAGCGGTTTTCTGCCAAAATTCGCTTGGGTCAGAACGCATTTCGTCAGCGTGAGTTGAGGCTTCAGCCAACGAACCGTGTGGTAATAACTCCATTAGTGCAGCTTGTGAAAGAGGGCTAAGATATTGCTCGGCAATAGCGCCAGTCACTCGGTGACCGGTTTGCCCCCATCCGAAAGCGGGTGATGAAATACACAATGTAAATAGTGTGCTCAGCGCAACTGCGCAAATCCTGTTTGCAAACGCGAACATGGTTAATCCTCAGAATGTTTGGAAGACTGGTAGCCCCATCTTGCGACAAGAGACTGCTCAATACCTAGGTGGTCTAGTATGCGCGCCACCACAAAATCTACCAAGTCATCGATAGTCTTGGGGTTGTGATAAAAGCCAGGCGCTGCAGGCATAATAGTAGCACCCATTTGCGAAAGCTTGAGCATATTTTCTAAATGAATAGAAGAAAGCGGCATTTCACGGGGCACTAGAATCAGCTGGCCCCGCTCTTTTAAAACAACATCTGCTGCACGCTCAATCAGGTTGTCGCTTGCGCCAATACTAATGGCCGAAAGTGTACCTGTTGAACACGGGCAAACCACCATTTTTGCGGGGGCCGCTGAGCCTGAAGCTACTGGTGAAAACCACTCTTCTTTGCCAAAAACCTTGATTTGGTCTGGCTTTGCATTGCAATGCTCGGTAAAAAACGCGGCAGCGTCATCGGGTCGCCCGGGTATCTTGACGTTCTCTTCCGTGGCAAACACCACTTTGGCAGCGGAAGAGATTAATACATACACTTGGTAATCGGCGTTAACTAGCGATTTCAATAGTGTAAGCGCATAAGGCGCGCCAGATGCGCCTGTGATAGCAAGCGTGACTTGCTTGTCATGTTTCATTGTATAGCCTCTGTAGATGACAAGCATAATGCGCTTGTCTATCGGATAACACTTGGTTTTATTCTGCCTATTTTACAGTTTGGTCTTCATTTTCAGAGCGTCGAGTATTCGGCCATGAATGCCTTCAAAACCGCCGTTACTCATTACAAGAATATGATCGCCCGGTTGTGCTACGTTGCAAACGCCTTGAACGATCTTCTCTACATCTCTGAAGCAGTGCGTAGGCGCATTGCTGTGCGCTACCGAATCGACTAACGACCAGTCCATGCCTTCAGGTTCATAAAGGTAAACCTCATCGGCTTTCTGCCATGAGTTTGCCAGCGTATCTTTGTGCACACCCATTTTCATCGTGTTAGAGCGCGGCTCTAGCACAGCCAGAATACGGGCATTACCCACTTTCTTGCGCAGTCCATCAAGTGTAGTCGCAATTGCAGTAGGGTGGTGTGCAAAGTCGTCATAAAGGGTGATGTTGTTTACTTCACCCTTTACTTCCATGCGACGCTTAACATTCTTAAAAAATGATAAGGCGTCTATGGCATCAGGTAAGGTAACACCTGCATGGTGGGCGGCAGCTATGGCCATTAAAGCATTGTCCACATTGTGTTGACCAACCAAAGCCCAGGTTACCGTACCAGCTATAACGCCGTTATGTATTACATTGAATTCACTGCCGTCTTTCTTTAACAGTTCTGCATGCCACTCTTTGCCCAACGATTGGCGAGAAGACCAGCAACCTTTCTTGAGCATATCCTCAATTGCGGGCGTATTGTTAGGTGTAAGAATAAGCCCGTTTTCTGGCACCATGCGAACCAAATGGTGGAACTGGGTTTGAATAGCCCCAAGGTCAGCAAAAATATCTGCATGGTCAAACTCAAGGTTGTTAATTACCAAGGTTTTTGGGCGATAGTGTACGAACTTAGAACGCTTATCGAAAAATGCGCTGTCGTATTCGTCAGCTTCAATGACAAAAAAGGGGCTTTCACCCACGCGAGCCGATACGCCAAAATTCTCTGGTACGCCGCCAATCAAATAACCAGGGTTAAGACCAGCGTGTTCTAAAATCCACGCGACCATACTGCTAGTTGTTGTTTTACCGTGGGTACCTGATAACCCGATTACCCAACGATCTTTTAGTAAGTTATCAAGCAGCCATTGTGGGCCGCTAGTGTAAGGCAGGTTTCGGTTTAACACGTATTCAACGGCGGGGTTACCGCGCGACATCGCGTTACCAATTACTACCATATCTGGCGCTGGATCAAACTGGCTTTCGCAATAACCTTCGGTCAACTCGATGCCTAATGCTTCAAGCTGGGTGCTCATGGGCGGATAAACGTTTTTATCAGACCCTGTTACTTTGTGGCCGAGTGATTTAGCAATAGCGGCAATGCCGCCCATAAAACTTCCACAAATGCCTAAAATATGTACATGCATAGCGCATTCTCAATGAATTATCATGTTATTGGGGTACTGTATCAGAACCCCGTGGCCTATAGATAATTCAATTTTAATCATTCAATAAATGCCTTAAGCCGTTGTAATACGCTAAACACCTATGAATCTATGATGCGCAAACTGGTATGGTGTGTGTATGACATTTTACGGGCGTGTTCCACTTACCCAAGAACACGGTTACAATCTATCCACAGGTTTAAAACCTGTGTGTGCTTCAGACAAACGCCGGTAAGGAAAGCTGAGCGACTGGTAGCACAACACCCTACACACGAAAAAAAGGCTTACATTCAATGAAACGTTTAAATTCCCAATTGCAACAAGACGGTGCACCGCTTGAGTTAATTTTACTCATTCGTACACTGCTAGCGGGCTGTAAAGAAATTTCTTTCCGCGTGAGTCAAGGCGCACTTGCTGGCGTGCTCGGTTCAACCCTTTCAGAAAACGTACAGGGCGAAACACAGAAAAAGCTCGACGTTATCTCTAACCACATTTTAAAAGACACGCTAAGGGAATCTGGCTACGTAAAAGCCATTTCTTCTGAAGAAGAAGATGACGTTGTGCCGTGTAATCCAGACGGTAATTACTTAGTAAGCTTCGACCCGCTAGATGGGTCGTCAAACACTGAAATTAACAGCCTAATCGGTACTATTTTCTCTATTACCCATGCGCCTCAGTGGATGAAACCAGATGATCCGTCTGCTTTCTTACAGCCTGGAACGCAGATGGTAGCTGCAGGCTATGTGCTGTATGGCCCGTCTACTATGCTGGCGTTGACGACGGGGCGCGGCACGCACATTTATACGCTTGATAAAACCCACGGTGGTTTCCTGCTTACTCACCCTAATATTCAAGTACCTGAGCAAACGTCAGAGTTTTCGATTAATGCGTCGAACCAGCGTCATTGGGAACCTGCAATGCAGGCATACATTGCCGACCTTCTAGCAGGTAAAGATGGCCCTAGAGGCAAAAACTTTAATATGCGCTGGGTAGCGGCAATGGTGGGTGATATTCATCGTTTGCTTTGTCGCGGTGGCATCTTTATGTATCCATTCGATAACAGGGACCCGTCTAAGCCAGGTAAATTACGCTTGCTTTACGAAGCTAACCCGATGGCATTCTTAATGGAGCAAGCAGGTGGAAAAGCAGAAACAGGCACTGGCCGAATTCTGGAAGTTATGCCTGAAGAAATTCATCAACGTGTACCGTGCATTATCGGCTCTAAAGAAGAAGTTGAGATGTGCTTGAGCTACAACGACAACGCGAAATAGCGAAAAAGCAGCAAAATTTAACGAAAAATAAAGAGATTAGTACGACATGGGTCGTAAAGCGTTTTTATTTTGCTGCTGTCACCGTATACTTAACCCAAAATTTCTTATACATCATTGAAAGGACCAAAGAATGAGCTTGAGTGCTATTTCTGCTGGTAAAAACGTACCAGACGAAGTAAATGTGATCATCGAAATTCCAGCACACGCTGACCCGGTGAAGTACGAAGTAGACAAAGACACAGGTGCACTATTTGTTGACCGTTTCATGGCAACTTGCATGCACTACCCAACTAACTACGGTTACGTGAACAACACGTTGTCTGAAGATGGCGACCCAGTTGACGTTCTAGTAATGACTCCGTTCCCACTACTTGCAGGTTCTGTCATTAAGTGTCGTCCAGTTGGCGTACTAAACATGACTGACGAGTCTGGTAAAGACGCAAAAGTACTAGCGGTACCAGTAGACAAGCTTTCTACTATCTATCGTGACGTTAAAGAAATTGCAGACGTACCTCCGCTTCTTCTTAAGCAAATTGAGCACTTCTTCGAGCACTATAAAGATCTTGAAGAAGGCAAATGGGTGAAGATTGACGGTTGGGCAGACGCTGCCGCTGCAAAAGAAGAAATTACCGCAAGCATCGCGCGTTTCGAAGCAGAATAATTCACGCTGCTTTAAATTGATGATACAAAGGGCTGGTGTAATACCAGCCCTTTTTGTATGTGGCTAAAAAGTGAAGATTGAAAACGACAAGCAAAAGCCGATACAAAAAAGCGAACAAAATACTCAACGATAGAGAGCAGTATGATCCACCATAAATTATCCATGACTTCATTGTTTGCTGTAATAATGATGGTTGTAACTTTCAACTCTTTGGCAGATGAAACTCCTACTGAAGTATACTGGGAAGACCTAGTGCCTGAGGGCTTTAATGAGCTCGCGCCACCTTCAGTTCAACATAATGGCGAGATGAGTCAGCTTCAGCCTGACGCACCCGTTGTCGATACCTTTGATGGTAAACGGGTGAAAATCCCGGGTTTTGTTGTGCCGCTAGAAGGTACGGCAGAGCTAACCGCTGAGTTCTTACTTGTTCCATATTTCGGAGCCTGTATTCACGTACCACCGCCGCCGTCTAATCAAATTGTTTACGTAAAATTTGAAGAAGGGGTGCGCATAGATAATATTTACGATGCAATTTGGGTAACCGGCGAACTGTCGACTGACGGTTGGAAAGGCGACATTGCGTCTGTAGGTTACCGTTTGAAAGGCGAAGCCGTAGAAGGGTTTTAAGCATAAAACGTTTAAAAAGGATATCAGGTGTTTACAGGATTATCAGCGTTTCCCATTACCCCCTTTAAACAAGAAGCTATTGATTACAAAGCGTTTAAAGGGCTTGTTGAGAATTTGGCTTCGGCGAATGTAGATTCAATTTGCGCGATAGGCTCTACTGGGCTGTATCCTTATCTAACGCGAGGGGAAAAGTACGACGTAGCCAAGCTCGCCGTCGACCACGCAAATGGCATTCCTGTTATGGCAGGCGTTGGGGCGCTGCGTACCTATGACGTGCTAAAAAACGTTGAAGCTGTGCAGCAAGCAGGTGTTAATGCTGTGCTGTTAGCACCCGTTTCCTATCAAGTGCTTAACGAAGAAGAAGTGTGTGGCCTATATGAGGCAGTGAGTCACGAGGTATCTGTGCCTATCTGCGTTTACGAAAATCCTCGCGTGACTAATTTTACCTTCAGCGATGATTTATACCGCCGTATTGGAAAATTACCGAATATCGGAGCGATTAAAATACCCGGAACTCCATTTGCCAAAAGCTCAATGGAAAATAGTTCTAGCAAGGATATCCCACCCTCTGAAGCAAGCAATAGCGAAGGCGCTCACCGATTAGCATCATTGCGAGAGATAGTGCCTGCACACATTGCTATAGGCGTGAGTGGTGATAGTTTTGGCGCGGCAGGAATGAGTGAAGGTTGTGACCTTTGGCTCTCTGTTATAGGGGGAATATTCCCGCGAACCGTAATGCGTATTGTCGACGCCGCTCAGTCTGGTAATGCTGTTGATGCACAGGCTCAGTCACAAGCGTTAAGCGGAATATGGAGCATGTTTGCGCGCAATGGCGGCGGCTTGCGTGTGGTTGCAGCCGCGGCAGAAATTTTGGGCTATTGTGAAACGCCTAGCTTACCTGCCCCCTTCTTACCTATCGACAAAAATGAGTACAGCGAGCTAGAGCACATCATCACGAAGTTACCGTTAAGCTAGCCCTGCGTATAAATCTGTTCAGCGCGGTTAAACAGAAGCCAAGACGTTAAAATGTACTTGTCGTTACTTTTTGGAGTTTGGCCGCGATGCGTGTGAGTAAAATAGGCTGGCGCAATCACCATTCGGCCTGCTTTAGGCTTAACCGCACGGTTTTGATAATAAAATTCCGTCTCGCCGCCTTCTTCCACATCGTTTAAGTAGTACATAAACAGCAACACGCGGTGCAGCGCATCGTTATGTTGAAGCTGTGGATAGACTTCTGAATGCCAGTATGGGTAGCCACCATTGCCCGCGGTGTAGCGCTGGGCATTTACTTCGCCAACCCGAAACAGGTAATTCACCAAATTCGCCAAATTGGGTTTACCCACTTCATCAAAATTTTCACCTGTTACTTTCACCGGTTCGCCAGTTTTGGGATGGCGTACGGTTAAGCCAATGGGCCCAACAAGCGCAAAATAGTACTTTTCAATGTAGGAGACCAGCTGCTGCCCAGTGTGCTGCATCACTTGTTGAAATAAGTCTTTAAATTCCGGGTTGCGACTTATCGATACATCCATGCTGCGCTTTTTATCTAAGTCGACGCCACCACCGGTGCGGCCTTGAGATAAATTAGGGCTGCTTTCAAAGCGTTCCATGAGTTGTTTGCACAGCTCTGGTGGTAACACATCATCAATAACTTCAATTAAATCGCTCATGGAGACCTCGTACTGCGCTTTATTACTGAGTTGGTACTTCTTTAAAGTGAGACTGTAGTTCTGATTTCACTTCATCCGGTATAGGCGCAGAGCGCTGTGTTTTATAGTCAAAATGCACCATGGTGGTAATGCCTGTTGAGCACAGCTTATCGTCTTGCCATAACTCTTGAAACACGTCGAACGCACTGTTGCCTAGCCGGCTAATGTAGGTTTTAACCGTCACAGGTTTGCCATAAAAAATTTGAGCTAAAAAATCGACTTTGTAGCTGGCTAAAATTAGCGGCCAATTTTGTAAGTCTAGTTCAGGGGTAAACATTCTGAAAATAGGCTCTCTGGCTGCTTCAAACCAAGCGACTAATGCAGTGTTACTTACATGCTGTAAGGCATCTGTTTCACAAAAACGTACGTCGAATGACGTAACTAATGGTACTGAATGGCTCATATTTTTTAGTAGGGTTCTTTGTTTATTTAGCTTTCACTCTAGCATTATGCCGCAGCTATTTCAGTCATTTATCAAACAGTAATTGATCCGGATGGAAAACATTTTTAACACCTAACCAAAACATACACATTCAAAAACAAGTTGATTTGTGAAAATTTTTGCGCAAATATTTGCATAAATGAGTTTGAAGAAAAATCACAAGGTGCCTATTTATGATCAGAAGTCCTCAGTTTGGCGCGATACTGTTGCGTGCTAGCGAGCTTATTGCAACTCAAGGCCAAGAGGTATTTGAAGCGCTTAATATTAGTCTGCCTGCAAATCGTATTTCTCTGGTACTGGCGATTCATACTCAAGGGCCTCTTTCGTCAACTGAGCTAGCAAGTCACATTGGTCTTTCACGTCAACTTATTGAAAGTCGGTTGAAGCAAAGTGTTGCAGACGGCTTTTTTGTTTCTGTGCCCGATGAACGAGACTCGCGAAAGCGCGTGTACGATATTGCGCCTAAAGAAAAGGCCGAGGCGGCGCAGATAGTGACGATAATGCAGGAATTTGAAGACGTATATGATGCCCTTTGGGAAGAAATAGAGGTCAATCTTGAAGCCTCTCTTAAAAGCATGGAGCAGGCGCTAAAAAAACAATCGCTTCTTACGCGCTTAAATGAACAATTTCCTTATCACTCCAATTCATAATAGGGAACATTATGATTTATCGAATTATTTTATTGTTGTCACTACTTCTTCCGCTAAGCAGCTGCGCACAAAGCCAGGATTTCAATACGAAAGAAAG
Source organism: Alteromonas sp. KUL17 (assembly GCF_006538305.1). NCBI lineage: Bacteria > Pseudomonadati > Pseudomonadota > Gammaproteobacteria > Alteromonadales > Alteromonadaceae > Alteromonas > Alteromonas sp. KUL17. Next base: position 112,563 of record NZ_BJKJ01000013.1, on the reverse strand, counting down.
CTGGCAAGCCTTTGTTCAAACTGTTGAAGATAACTACGCCTACTTAGATACGGCACCTACCGACTGGGAAGCTTTAAAAGCGTACTACCAACCCCTTGCAATAAACGCGACAACGCAAGAGGAGTTTGTCGACGTATTGCAGGTGGTGAAGCAGTTTTTTATCGACCCGCATTTTAACGTATCACCGCTCAACGAAGAGGACTACAGCGTCACGCCAACGGGGTCTGATATTTGGGTGGAAAAGCAAGGCGATGACTTTGTTATAACACGTATTAAAGCGGGCAGTGCTGCTGCCAAAAGCCAGTTAGCCTTAGGTGACATGATTGTAGGTATTGACGGCGAGTCTACAGAAGCCGCAATACAACGCGTTTTTGGAAACACATCGCTACCGCTTACTGACGCACATAAAACGTGGGCGGTTAATGTGGCTTTAGGTGGGCGTCGCAATCAAGAAAGACACATTGAAGTGGCGTCTGATTTTGATGATGCCAAACGCGTGCAGTTAGCAGCTAGTTACGATGCTATTAATCTACTTCGAACAAAAGCTCCTCTGGTAGTTAAGCAGAAAGAGGGAATAGGGTACATCCGCTTTAATAATAATCTAGGTAATTCTGAAACCGTTCGTGCGTTCAAAGTAGCCCTTGAGTCACTTGAATCAACCCAAGGGTTGGTGATTGACCTGCGCAATACGCCGAGCGGGGGAAACACTGGCGTGGCTGAGCCTATTTTGGGGCACTTTGTAAATGCCAATACCGCATATCAAGGTTACAAAATTCAAAATGCGGGTAAACCCTACCAAGAAGCAGAGCTACACATGGCCCATGTTACCCCTTCATTACCTTATTACAGTAAGCCAGTAGTGGTACTCGTTGGCCATTGGACCGGCAGTATGGGAGAAGGTATGGCTATTGGCTTTGATGCCATTGGTGCAAAGGCGGTAATCGGCACACCCATGGCTGATTTACTTGGCGGGATAAATCAATTTCAACTACCTGATTCGACCATAACTTTAGAGCTGGGTTTTGAACGTCTTTACCATGTGAACGGCTCATATCGAGAGGACTTTGTGCCCCAGGCGGTATCTTGGGACGGGCATACAGCCAGTGACTCAGAATTAAATGCTGCAATAGCTCTGTTAAAAGCAATATAGCTCAATTACATACAAAGCTAGAAAGCACTTTCATATTTACTTACAATCCGCTTCTAACTTTTTGAGCGAACATACTATGACTGCGATTGGGATTGACTACGGTACATCAAATTCTGAGGTTGTGTATTTTGATGGAACGGCCCATCAGCACATCAAACTCGACCCGTTAGATAAGAAGGGCAATAAAATCCGTTCTTCGGTGTTCATCTATTTTGAAGATGAACTGCCGCCGCCTCCTGATGCCATGGTTGAAGCGAAAGTGGCGCAGTTACAGCGCGTTATCAGTGAGCAAATAGATAAGGCGAAGGACGGCTATTATTCGGCAAAAGATCCAAAAGAACAGGCGATGTATAGCGACCGTATCGACTCGCTGCGCGGTGATTTGCACAACAAGCCTGCATTACAGCGTAAAGCTATTGCGCAATTGATGCATGCCATGTCGCTAGACGAAATCCCTTTGCTGCGGTTGGTAGAGCACGGTAAGTTTGCGTTTGGTGAAGAAGGGTTTAGACGCTTTCTTAAAATGCCGGACAAAGGCCGTCTAATTTATTCACCTAAGAACTTTCTAGGCGCCTCGCTAGATGGTGACCAAAAACAAGCATTCATCGGTATTATTGCTAAGCAGCTGGCGTATTTTAAACAGTGTGCAGAGCAACAGCTAGGCAAGGCTGTTAATAATGCAGTTATTGGCCGTCCTGTTAAGTTTCACGGCACCCGCGGTGAAGAGGGGAACGCGCAAGCCATTCAAATTATGACTGAAGCGGCGACGAAAGCTGGGTTTTCAGGGGTTAATTTCCTAGATGAACCCATAGCAGCGGCGTATAAAATTGAGCAAACCCTACCAAGGGATACCACTACGCTGATTGTCGATATTGGTGGGGGTACCACGGATATTTGCTGTATTAAGCTTTCTCCCGAGCGTTCCAATCAGCTTGATCGCAAAGAGGATGTTCTGTCGGTAACAGGCAGACGTTTAGGCGGTATGGATTGCGATAAGAGCTTGGTGCTTAAGGCTATTGCCCCTGAAATGGGAATGGGCCTTAAGATGATCAACGGGCTTCCTGTTCCACCCACGTACTTCTCTGATATGTGCGCGGTTGATAACATTCCTGCTCTTACTCGCTTTTTCTCTGACGATTATGGGTTAGATATTTCTCAAACCATGTCTGTGATTAAAGAGCCAGCCCAACTAGAACGCTTGCTTATTGTTCAGGAGAACAAGTTGTCTGCCCGTGTGGTGAACTCGGCTCGATTAGCCAAGGAGCTACTGTCGAGCAAGCAGAATATTACCTTGCCGCTGCACTATATCGAAGATGATTTTGACGTGGAGATTTCGCAAGACTCGCTCAAGAAGGCATTAAAACCTTGGCTTGATAAAGTGAAAGCGCTAGTGGTGGAATGCTTGGAAAACAGCAGTGAAAAGCCAGAAGTGGTGATGATCACAGGTGGTATGAGTTTATCGCCAATCGTGGTTGATGCGCTATATGAAAACTTGCTTACTGGGCTACCTCGATTAGAAAATGACGCTTTCAATTCGGTGTGCGAAGGATTAGCTATTCAAGCGGCGAAGCACGCGTAACCTTTTCTATTCTTTTTCCGGTATGAAAAACACTAAGCCTTAGCGTAGTAGCATTTACTACGCTAAAGCTTTTTTGATCAGTGCTTAAGGATATTGTGTTCTTTTAGATAAATCGCGATGGCCTCAGGCGACTCGAAGGCTTTTAACAGCATTTCTTGTGCGCGTGCTTTTACATCATTGTCTTCTGATGATGACAGTAGGTGATACCATGTTTTCACTAAGGCTAATGGCGGCGTTTGGTTCATTAGTTGTCGCTCCAGCAATTCTTACTGCAAAAATACACAAAAATCATCGTAACGTATGATTTGCCAATACAAGCTCTGACCAGCAAGGAAAAACGTGTAAATAAACGTCAACGCGCACTTCTTACAAGCTGCTGTGTAAATTACACAGCAACAAAATAGAAAACGAGTGCGCTTTACGCTAACGTATTTACCTCGTTACCGGCTCAAGCTTGTGCGAGCATGGGTTTAAGGAATCTACCTGTATGTGAAACTTCTTGTTGGGCCACATGCTCAGGTGTTCCTTCTGCAATAATCTGGCCACCTCCGGATCCACCTTCGGGTCCAAGGTCGACAATCCAGTCTGCGGTTTTAATCACATCTAGGTTATGCTCAATAACCACAACGGTATTACCGTGGTCGCGCAGTCTGTGAAGGACGGCTAATAACTGTTTAATATCGTGGAAGTGCAACCCGGTGGTTGGCTCATCCAAGATATAGAGTGTTTGCCCAGTGTCTCTTTTTGACAACTCTTTTGCTAATTTTACACGCTGTGCTTCACCACCCGATAACGTAGTGGCTGCTTGGCCTAGTCGAATATATGACAAGCCTACGTCCATGAGGGTCTGCAATTTGCGTGAAATAGCCGGAATAGCATCGAAGAATTGACGGGCATCTTCCACCGTCATTTCCAACACTTCGTGAATGTTCTTATCTTTGTACTTTATCTCAAGGGTTTCACGGTTATAGCGTTTTCCTTGACACACGTCACAAGGCACATACACGTCTGGCAAAAAGTGCATTTCCACTTTAATTACGCCGTCACCCTGACACGCCTCACATCGACCGCCTTTCACGTTAAAGCTAAAGCGGCCAGGCTTGTAACCCCGTGAACGCGACTCTTGAGTGCCGGCGAACATTTCACGAATTGGAGTGAAAATACCAGCGTAAGTCGCCGGATTAGAGCGCGGCGTTCTGCCGATGGGGCTTTGGTCAATATCAACCACTTTGTCGAGCTGGTCTAATCCGGTCATCGACTTATGCGGTGCCGGTTCAGACGTGGTCGCCTTGTTCAGCTCGCGTTGCGCAATTTTGTAGAAGGTGTCATTAATCAGCGTTGATTTACCCGAGCCCGATACACCCGTCACACAGGTCATTACACCGGTAGGTATACGTAAATCAACAGACTTCAAGTTGTTGCCGGTAGCGCCTAAAAGCTCTAGCCACTTGTCGTCTTTAACCGGTGTGCGTGTTGCAGGAATATCAATCTTCTCTCTACCAGATAAGTATTTTCCAGTAAGTGAGTGTTCACTGTTCTTAATATCTTCCAGCGAACCTTCGGCAATTATCTCACCACCATGTACACCCGCCCCCGGGCCAATATCTACAATGTAATCGGCTTCGCGAATGGCATCCTCGTCGTGTTCTACAACTAGAACAGTGTTACCCAGGTCACGCAAATGCGTAAGCGTACCAAGTAAGCGCTCGTTATCCCGTTGGTGAAGTCCGATAGAGGGTTCATCCAGCACGTACATAACGCCCACTAGGCCTGCGCCAATTTGACTTGCCAGTCGAATACGCTGAGCTTCACCGCCCGATAGGGTATCGGCGCTACGCGACATAGAAAGATAGTTAAGACCTACGTTTACCAAGAAGCGCAAGCGGTCCATGATTTCTTTCAAAATCTTTTCGGCTATCTGAGCACGTTGACCTTCAAGGTTGAGTGTCTCGAAAAAGCCGTACGCATCGGCAATCGACATGTCAGCAATGGCTGGCAGGTTGGTGTCTTGTATAAATACATTACGTGCTTCAACACGCAGACGGGTGCCGTTACAGCTACTGCAGTGCTGCTGGCTTAAATATTTTGCTAGCTCTTCACGCACCGAGTTCGACTCGGTCTCGCGATAGCGACGTTCCATATTAGGGATAATGCCCTCAAATGGATGCTTACGCTCCATCACGTCGCCACGCTCGTTTATGTACTTAAACGACAGCGACTTGCCTTTAGACCCGTAAAGCACAATGTCCTGGTGCTTTTTATCGAGCTCTTCAAATGGCTCGGTAAGGCTAAATTTATAATGGTCTGCTACTGCCTGTAGCATTTGAAAATAGTAATAGCTGCGCTTGTCCCATCCGCGAATAGCGCCGCCAGACAGACTCAATTCGGTATTGCCGACTACGCGTGCGGGGTCAAAGAACTGTCTTGTGCCTAAGCCGTCACAGGTAGGGCAGGCGCCCGCTGGGTTGTTAAATGAAAACAGGCGCGGCTCTAGTTCACTAATGCTGTAACCACAGTGTGGGCAGGCGAAATTAGCAGAAAACACAATTTCTTCTGCGTCTTTATCGTCCATATCAGCCACAACCGCGTTGCCGCCAGCAAGGCTAAGCGCCGTCTCGAATGATTCAGCCAAACGCAGTGCCATATCGTCGCGCACTTTAAAGCGGTCAACCACAACTTCAATGGTGTGCTTCTTGTGCAAATCGAGAGGCGGCGGATCAGATAGGTCACACACTTCACCGTCGATTCGCGCGCGAATAAAGCCCTGAGCAGACAGGTTTTGCAGCGTCTTAACGTGCTCGCCTTTTCGCTCTTTAACAATAGGCGCTAGCAGCATTAGCTTACTGCCCTCGGGCATCGCTAACACTTTATCGACCATTTGGCTGACTGTTTGTGCATCTAGCGGCACATCGTGGTCAGGACAGCGTGGCGTACCCACTCGCGCGAACATTAAACGCAGATAGTCGTATATTTCAGTTATGGTACCCACCGTTGAACGGGGGTTATGCGATGTTGATTTCTGCTCAATGGATATTGCTGGTGATAAACCCTCAATATGATCAACATCTGGTTTTTCCATCATAGATAGAAACTGACGAGCATAGGCAGACAAAGACTCAACGTAACGACGCTGGCCTTCTGCATAAAGCGTGTCGAATGCAAGAGACGATTTACCCGAGCCAGAAAGGCCGGTTATCACCACCAGTTTGTCTCGTGGCAGTGTTAAATCGATGTTTTTCAAGTTGTGGGTGCGAGCACCGCGAATTTCGATTTTATCCATTGAAGCCTAAATGAGAGAAAAAGAATCAGTATGCCATAGGTGTCAAGTAAAGTGATATGACATTCAAGTTATACTGTAAGCGGAGTAAGCAGATCACCTCACGGACATAAACTTACGATTAGATCTCGCTTATCGACATTGCAAAGTGGTGATTTTATCCCCACTTTTAAACCCCTAGTAAGAAAAAGGGTAGTGCGAGAGGGCTAAATCTACCTCGCGAGCAGAAGAAAATACCAATTGTATTATGCTACACTTCGCGACCTTATTCTTGATGCAGCAGAAACAGCGGTCTCTGCGCGCTTTTTTGTTTTTTTGATTTTATTTATTGAGGGAAACAGACGCTTTGAACGCTTTGGAATTACGCGCTGCGCTTGCACTCGCCTCCGTTTACGTATTACGCATGATGGGGCTGTTCATGGTTATGCCCGTGTTGGCTGTAGCCGCAATGGACTACCCGGATTACTCGCCGTTGTTGGTAGGACTTGCCGTGGGTGGATATGGCCTAACCCAAGCAGCGCTGCAAATTCCTATGGGTATGATGTCTGACAAGTGGGGGCGTAAACCCGTTATTTTGCTAGGGCTTGCTGTATTTGCATTAGGAAGCTTTGTAGCAGCAAACGCCGACAGTATGGCCATGATGATTGTTGGGCGTATTCTTCAAGGTGCTGGGGCTATTGCAGGTGCGATAATGGCGCTAGCTACCGATGTAAGCCGGGAAAGTCAGCGAGCCAAAGTGTTAGCTATTATAGGCATAGCCATTGGCTTTTCATTCTATTTAGCCGTTATTTTAGGGCCTCTTATTGCGAACAGCTACGGGCTTGCAGGTGTGTTTGGTATTACTGGTATTCTGGCCATTCTTTGCATGCCGCTGGTTAAATGGGTAGTGCCAAACGGTGTGCAGCTGAGCAGTGGCGATACACTGCCACAAAAAGACCAGCTAAAGCGCTTAGTCTTCTCTTCTCAGTTATGGCGTTTAAATATCAGCGTGATGATTCTACACATGATGATAACGCTGTTGTTTGTTCAACTGCCCGTTACGCTACTGAATTTTGATATGACGCTAGACAGTCATTGGACGGTCTACTTACCCGTTTTAGGCGCGTCAATTGTAGGTCTAATTATAATGATGGGAGCAGCAAGAGGCCGTACGCCTAAATCGCTCCTTGTAACCGGCGTTGTATTAATGGGCGGCGCGTTTTTGGCGCTGAGTTTAGAGGACCATAGCTGGTGGTGGGTTACCGCTGCCGTGGTGCTTTTCTTTACTGGCTTTAATTATTTGGAAGCGAATTTCCCTGCATTGGTGTCGAGCATTGCGCCTGCGGGACAAAAAGGAACGGCCATGGGCCTCTACGCCAGTTTTCAATTTTTCGGTGCGTTTTTGGGCGGTGTAATTTCAGGTTTAGTCACCGATATTTGGTCGCAAGAGTTAGCTTATGGCATTGGTGCTGCTAGCACTCTGCTTTGGCTTTTTATTATTCTTGGTGTTAAAGAAGTGAGCCGGGTTAAACGTGTGATGATGAATGGAGATTTTGATAGTTCAAATGTTTCCAGCATTGAAGCCGAGCTGCTATTAGTGCCTGGTGTGTTGGAAGTGACATTAAACAGTCAAAATAACGCGGTATACCTGAAAGTTGATCGTGATTTTGATGCGGTAAAAGCGCGAGACGTGTTGTCTGAATAGTTGCTTATCTCATTGCAACCATAAAAGATTAGCATCACACTATTTTTGAAGAAGGAAGCGAACACCATGATTGACCTAAGCAGCTACAAAGCCATTATTTTTGATATGGATGGCACCTTGGTCGATTCAATGGGCGCGCATATTGATGCGTGGCAGCTTACGTGCGATGCGTTTGGTTATCCCTTCGACCGAGACTACCAATACAGTTTAGGTGGTGTTCCTACCTTTGAAACCGTACATCTTATGAATGCAAAGTATGGCAAAAGCCATGATCCAGCAGAGGTTGCTTTATATAAAAAACAGGCGTTTGAAGGGCTAGACCATGTGCCAAGGCTTATCCAAGATACCCTGGACGTGTTTAACCATTATAAGGGAAGCATGCCCATTGCAGTGGGGACAGGCTCAGATAGGCAGCACGCTCAAATGGTGTTAAATGAACACGGCCTGCTAGCACAGCTATCTGCGCTGGTTACAGCCGATGACGTCACTCAAGGTAAACCTCACCCTGAAACCTTTGTGCGTGCGGCAGAATTAATGGGTGTAGCACCACAGCATTGTGTGGTGTTTGAAGATACCGACATGGGACGAAAAGCGGCGGTTGACGGTGGCATGGCGTGCTTTATGGTCGACAATACGCGGCTTATCTACTGAATCTTACCCAGATTGAAAGTTCGAGCTTAGGGCTTACGCTCACTCAATCGCGTTCACTTTATAGTTTCTTAGGCTTATACCGCCTCTAGTTCGCTTAGCGCATTTCCGCAGTTGTGTAACAGTGAAGACTTTATACGTTTGGTGGCATCATCAATGGCGGTTTTCATTGCATCGATAGCAATCTGATTGCTCTCTTTTTCACTGACACTGGCGTTCACATTCATGCTTTGCCCTCTGAAGGTGGTGGCGGGTGAATACTCATCGGCATAGTCAGGTTTGTACTTAACATTAAGCACCACGGTGGCAACCATATTACTTCCTAAGGTTTTTATAAACGCGCGGTTTAGTACTACTTTCACGCTGTTGGCTGCTTCAATATCTGGGCTGACATTCATCGCTTCTAAGCTTTGCTGTAACAGTGAATAGAGCGTGTCTTCTGTTACATTACTGCTTCCAACGAGCAAGTCTTTACTCGACCGTATGTCGATTAGTTCTGCCAAGTTAATTGGACAAGCTTTCGCTTTAGACATGGTTAGCTGATAGTCTTTTCTCTGCGACGCAGGAATTAATGATGAGTCAAGCTCGGGTGGCGTAGACTCGCAGGCAATAAGTAAGGGTAGGGCACAACAGGCAACAATAAGTCGAGCTGGTGATGTAGCGTAAGACATGGAAAATGTTCTACTTTTCATTAAATTATTTTTGTTTTATGCAGATAAATTATGCAAGTAATATTGTCTTTAGTATAAGAAAGTTTGTATCGCTAAGAAACAGAACAACTGTTGCAAACTGTTACAGCTTGTTTAGCATAGGTGTGGGACTGTTGATTTTGCTGAGCGAGTTTTTGATCAGCGACACAACCATTACACCTATGTAACCTGAATAAAAATTTCGCCATAACCATTCAACACGGACAGTTCTTTAATGATGAGCTTAAAAAACGCGGTAATTAGTGTAGTTGCAAGTGTGTCACTTATTGGGTGCGCAATTAACGTGTCTCCTTCGGCCTTCTTTTATCAAGACACTCAGCAAAAGCCCCTTGATACTACGAAGCTACACGCGGCAATTCAAAAAGACAAAACCTCAGCGGGCATAACCCGTGTTGAAGTTAAAAATGAAGCTGGGTTAACTTTGAGAGGCGTTGCTGTTTCTTACCCTGACCCTATTGTTAACATTGTTTTCTTTGCAGACAATCGTATGCCTGTAAGCGAAAACAACAGCGTTATTCATAGACTGGGTAAGTTGCCCGCTAATATATTGTGGCTCGATTATCAGGGAGTTGGAGCCAGTGATAAAGCGAAGGACTTAAGTATTAACGCTATTAAACAAGATGCGTTAACCCAGTTTGACTATGTAGCAAGTGCGTTTGACGCCTCAATTCCCACTATCGTTCACGGCCGAGGTATAGGCAGCTATTTCGCAAGCTATGTTGCTGCAAATAGAAAGATAGACGCTTTAGTATTAGACGGCGCTTTCAATAACATCTCTGATTTAATTGCCAACATGGTGCCAGGCTTCTCTAATTCATTCACAAACATGAAGCTTCACGATGAAGTTCATAGTATGCAAATAGCCCCAATCTTGCGTCACTATGAAGGACCGCTATGGCTAGTGGTGGGTGAGGAAGACAAAATAACGCCTTACCCGATAAGTCAGCAGCTATTAGAAGATGCATCAAGTAGCGAAAAGTATATTTCGGTCATTCCTGGTGCAACGCACAACGCAACGCTAAAAAGTGACTATGCCATACAAGAGTACAAACAGTTTTTAGCAAGATTCACTAAGTAATTGAAACCTTACTCGTTGTGGATAAGTAGTGGAAAACCTTGTTGGTAAGTCTGTTAATAGCCATATAGAACAACAGATCACGATCTTTTCATTACTTTCTGGTCGGATCACGAAACGTCAGTTAAATCAAGCGCTGTAGAGCAACTGTGCTCGATCTTAATCTTTTTTGATCGTAAAGCTGTACAGGATCAGGCAATTTTGCTCTTTGGGGATAAAAGTTCGAGGCAAAACGATCAAGCGGGTATTTTTGTCAATAGTTTCGTGTCATGAAATTTTTAGAACACAGTTGCTCAACTATACATCGAATTACGATTAATCATCCATCAAACTGGCTTGTAAGTGATTAAATAAAATACCCGCCATAGGCGGGTATTTTTTGGTCTATTAATTTCTGAAGGGAAAACGAACAGCTAAACCCTAACCATTGAATCTCGTTTTACTACTGTAGGAGTATATTTAAAGGTAAGCCCATCTTCTGGTTTGCTTCCCGATGCATACTTCAATGCAAGTTCCGCCGCTTTTGCTGCCATCATTTCTACCGGATAACGCAGAGTCGTTAATTTAGGACGACAGTACTTTGCTAACAGCACATCATCGTACCCCATCACAGAAACTTGTTCTGGAACTGAAATACCATGATCCTGCAGCATGGTCATAGCACCAGATGCCATAGCATCGTTATAAGCCAAAACAGCAGTGAATTTTGCACCAGTAGCAAGCAAGTTTTGCATTGCCAGTTCACCACCTTCCTGATCGGGCGTAGCATACTCAATCATGCTTTCAGGCAAGCTTAAATTCGCATTGTTAACTGCGTTTCTAATCCCTTCGAGGCGATGATTAGGATCGTCTATGCGATACTGACTGCTTATCACCGCGACATGTTCATGGCCTTGGTTGATGGCATATTCCGCCATAAGGCGACCACCGGTTACGTTATCAAGCCATACACAACGATTTGCTATCTCTGGTATATAGCGGTTAATTAATACAAAGCCTGGAACTTGGTTTGCAAAACCGATCAGGGTCTCGTCATCAAGTGCTTTGCTGTGCACTACCATGGCTTCTACTCGATGCTCTAGCAGTGTTTCAATAGCGCGAAGTTCAGTCTCTTTTTCAATAGAGCCGGCACTTAATAAAATTTGAACGTTATTTTTGCGGGTAATGGACTCCACACCGTGGGCTAACATAGCGAAAAATGGGTCGTGGAGCTCAGCAATGACAACGCCTAAAGATGCGCTACGTTTGGTTACAAGTGCCCGTGCATTAGCGTTGGGACGATAACCCATTTCTTCCATGATTTTTTTGACACGCTTGCGAGTATCATTGCCCACTTTAGGACCATTATTAATAACTCTTGATACGGTCGCTAATGAAACGCCAGCGGCTTGGGCGATATCTTTTATTGTTGCCATTTTCTTTCAAACTTCGTTTTATTGCGTGGAGTGTCGATTGACCTGATTGCCATAGCGTACATTATATTTACAAAAAAAGATAAAATTCTAACGCTTAGCTTAAGGTGTCTTTCACGGGGCTGAGATGCATTAGAGAGATGAAGAGCGTTAGATTACCTAAGTGGTTTTACCTTCTATGATTGTTAATCAAACCGCTGTAAAAAAGAATGGAAAACGTATAACCTCCTAGACATTCTGAAAGATTGCATTATTCATTAATGTATAAAAAATGTGTGGTAGGTTGGAAAGCGTCAGTTTACTAAGCACGTCTTAAGGTAAAAATTTTGTTATGAAAATAAATGTATCTGCATTTGGTGAAGTAGAAGGCGAAGTCATAAACGCCTTTACGTTAACTAACGACAACGGCATGTCAGTTACCTTGCTTAACTACGGTGGAATTATTAAAGAAATTCACTTCCCGAATGCAGAAGGTGAATCGGTAAGTTGTGTCCAAACTTTCGAGACTCTACAAGACTATATAGATGACCCGAGCTATCGCGGTGCGATCGTAGGACGCTACGCAAACCGAATTGGGCATGGCTCGTTTGCGTTAAATGGAACAGAGTACACCTTAGATAAAAATGGCGGTGAACATAATCTACACGGCGGCCTAGCTGGGTTTCATAAGAAGGTTTGGGCGGCAAGTGTCCAAGAGACGACAGACAGTGTGGCTGTAACATTTACCTTAACTAGTCCCGATGGGGAAGGTGGCTTTCCCGGTACTGTTAATGTAGAGGCATGCTATTCCCTTGATCAAAACAACGAGTTATCTCTTGTGATCACCGCAAACACAAACAAAGAAACCCCGCTTAGTTTCACGCAGCATGCTTACTTCACGTTGAGCAACGACCCGCAAGTGGGTAATACATTGCTACATATAAATGCTGACAAAGTCACGGACGCAGATAGCACCTTGCTGCCAACTGGAAAACTGGTCGAAGTTGCCAATACTCCCTTCGATTTCACGAAACCTACAGCAATAAAAGAAAGGGCAGAGCAATCTAATTCCCATCCATTATTTGATAGGGTGGGAGGCTACGACCACAACTATGTGCTCCGTGATACGCCTGAGCATACCCCACAAGCAACCGTAAAGGCACTTGATACTGGTGTCGCTATGTCGTTATTTACTAACTTGCCGGGTTTGCAGTTTTATACTGGCGGGTTGAAAACCGACGATCAGCTTGGTGCCTTGTGCTTAGAACCACAGCATTTCCCGGATGCACCCAATAAGCCCGAGTTTCCAAACTGTTTCGTAAAACCCGGGGAAACCTTCAAAGCAAGTATGCGATACAAGTTCAGCGCATAGAAATCGTTATGTAGTAACAAAAGAAAATTATTTGTTATCAATTTAACAATTAATTTTCTTTGTTACGCAATTGATAAACGTAGAAGCTTGCTATATCATTATCAGGGTAAACGTTTAACCCTATTTGATGTTGCGCATTAGAGCGTAGCAGGCTAATTCAGAGAGAGTGATTATGGGAACCCCTTTCGACCCTACCAACGATCCACATCGCCGTTACAACCCTTTGTTGGGTGAGTGGGTGTTAGTGTCGCCTCACAGAGCGAAGCGCCCTTGGCAGGGAGCCTCAGAAGAGCCAAACAACGAACAAAAGCCATCTTACGACTCTACGTGTTATTTATGTCCAACAAACACCCGCGTGAATGGTGAAGTTAACCCTGACTACAAAGGTACGTTTGTTTTTCAAAACGATTTTGCCGCCCTTAAGCAAGATACAGAACAAGCCAGTGAGAAAAAGGGGCTGTTTCAGTTCGAAACTGAGCAAGGCTGCAGTCGTGTTATTTGTTTTTCCCCTGATCACAGCAAAACATTACCTGAGCTTTCCGATGAAGAACGCGTAGACGTAGTCAACACGTGGAAAGCACAAACCGCTGAACTTGGTGAAACCTATCGCTGGGTACAAGTTTTTGAAAACAAAGGCTCAATGATGGGGTGTTCAAACCCTCACCCTCATGGTCAAGTATGGGCGCAGCAGCATGTGCCTACCGACCCAGCGAAAAAAGTCGTGCAGCTACAGCAATACTTTGGTGATAACGGCACGCCTATGCTGTTGGACTATGCCGAACAAGAAGTAGCGAAGCAAGAGCGAGTCGTGTGTCAAAATGATGATTGGGTTGTAGTTGTACCATACTGGGCCGCTTGGCCTTTTGAGACGCTACTGTTACCCAGATTTGACGTGCAATCTATGCACATGCTCTCGGATTCTCAGTCGCTATCTCTTGCTAAGATCATTGGCGAAATTACAGCGAAGTACGACAACTTATTTGAAACGTCTTTCCCATACTCTATGGGATGGCACAGTGCCCCATTTGATAGTGAAGCGCACCCTGAATGGACGCTACATGCGCATTTCTTCCCACCACTTCTGCGCTCAGCAAGTGTACGCAAGTTTATGGTTGGGTACGAAATGATGGCAGAGGCACAGCGAGATTTGACCCCTGAACAAGCGGCAGACAGATTAAAAGCACTATCCACAGTGCACTATAAGAAACGTGAGAATGCGAATGGATAATCAAGTACTTTCTTCTAATTTTGAAACGCATTACGGCGAGGCGCCAGCATTAATCGCACATGCGCCGGGTCGAGTGAACATTATTGGTGAGCATACCGATTATAACGAAGGGTTCGTATTTCCGGCTGCAATCAACTTTGGAACGTGGGTTGCGGCAACAAAGCGCGCAGATAATGACATCGTGGTTACCGCGATGGACTACGAAAATCAGCAAAACCAGTTCTCGTTGTCAGACATTAACTATGACGAAGAACAAGGGTGGGCCAACTATGTTCGCGGCGTAGTGAAAGTACTTAAAGAGGCCATTCCAGATTTTGGCGGCGCTAACTTATTGGTTACGGGCAATGTGCCACAAGGCGCTGGGTTAAGCTCTTCGGCATCTTTTGAAGTGGCTATATTAAAAGCGTTAAGCGCGCTGTATGAGTTGCCCCTCGATGGCGTACAGGCTGCACTGTTAGGGCAGAAAGCCGAGAATACGTTCGTAGGCTGCTCATGCGGAATTATGGATCAGTTAATCTCTGCTATGGGTAATGAAGGTATGGCAATGTTGCTTGATTGCCAGTCGCTAGCCATTGAGCATTCACCACTACCAGACTCGCATCAAATCGTTATCATCAATTCGAATGTTAAACGTGGTTTGGTTGACAGTGAATACAACTTGCGTCGTCAGCAGTGTGAACAAGGCGCGTCGTTATTGGGTGTGTCATCGTTACGCGAAGCAACTATGGAAATGCTAGAAGGCGCTAAAGCACATATGCCAGAGGTGGTTTATCGCCGCGCGAAGCATATTGTTACCGAAAACGCTAGAACACTGGCAGCAAGCCAATCATTAAAAGCTGGCGACATCGAAACGGTTAGTGAAGCCATGGCGCAATCTCACATCTCCATGCGTGATGACTTTGAAATTACCGTTCGCCCAATCGACTACTTGGTTGAGATCGTTGGTGAAGTGCTGGGTAAATCGGGTGGTGTTCGCATGACTGGCGGTGGATTCGGCGGCTGCGTAGTGGCCCTTGTACCTACCGACAAAGTTGAAGCGGTGAAGCAAGTCGTGGCCGACAAGTACTCTGATGAAACAGGATACAGTGCTGACATTTATGTGTGTACGGCTACACAGGGCGCGTTCGCCTAATTATCGATTTATATACAGCGTTTATGCACAAACCTCTCCCCTTTCTAAACAATCCTATTCTTTAGAATTGTTTGTGTCCCTTAAGCCGCATCCATTGGTTGCGGCTTTTTTTTACAAAAAGTGCAAATTTATAGTTAAAAAAAGTAAATGAAATGTGATACTAATACTGTGTGCACAAACATGATGGGTTAATTAGTGGGCTTTTAAACCACTCAGTGAATGATTATGTTTTGCAAAACGCGTCTTAATCACGTGACACTGGTGTGGCAACAACCAATATAATAATAAAAACAATTTTTCACCTGTGTACCCTGCATAACAATCGCCGCACCCAAAATAAGAACTTTGGGAAAAACTATGAAATTAGCATCAATAGATATCACGTTGTTCGTGGTATACGTCGTCGCGCTTGTCGGAATTGCGTGGTGGGTTTCTCGCGAAAAGCAGGGTCATCAAAAAGACACAAATGATTACTTTCTAGCGGGCTCAAGCTTGCCATGGTGGGCAATTGGCGCATCACTCATCGCTGCCAATATCTCTGCCGAACAAATCATCGGCATGTCGGGGTCAGGTTACCAGTTGGGGGTTGCCATTGCGTCTTATGAGTGGATGGCCGCCATTACGCTGCTTATTGTCGGCAAGTTCTTCTTACCTATCTTTCTTAAGCATAAAATTTACACCATGCCTCAATTTCTTGAGCAGCGATATGATCATCGCGTGCGCAAGGTAATGGCAATATTCTGGCTAGGTGTTTATGTTTTTGTAAACCTAACGGCTGTGCTGTGGTTAGGTGCATTGGCCATCAATACCATCGCGGGTGTTGATATGGTTTACGGCATGATGTTCTTAGGCCTTTTCTCGTTAACCTATTCACTTTACGGCGGTTTGAAAGCGGTAGCGCTCACCGACATTATTCAAGTCGTGCTGTTGGTTATTGGTGGCTTGTTCCTGTCGTATACGGCGTTAAACCTAATCAGTGACGGCAATGGTGCCATCCAAGGTTTTGTTGACCTTACTAACAAGCTCCCTGAGAAATTCGACATGATTTTGTCAGAAGACAACCCGCACTATATGGACTTGCCGGGCATTTCTGTATTGATTGGCGGTATGTGGATCATGAACCTGTCGTATTGGGGCTTTAACCAGTACATCATTCAGCGCACGTTGGCGGCAAAGAGCGTTCAAGAAGCGCAAAAAGGTATTGCGTTTGCGGCTTTCCTAAAACTGCTAATGCCGCTAATTGTGGTATTGCCAGGGATTGCAGCAGTGCTAATTGTGCCAAACTTAGCTAAACCGGACCAAGCATACCCAAGCCTAATGACGCTGATGCCTGTTGGCCTTAAAGGTATTATCTTCGCAGCCTTGGTGGCGGCGATTGTGTCCTCGCTAGCGTCGATGACAAATAGCGTTTCTACTATTTTTACCAT
This sequence comes from Alteromonas sp. KUL17, assembly GCF_006538305.1. Lineage (NCBI taxonomy): Bacteria > Pseudomonadati > Pseudomonadota > Gammaproteobacteria > Alteromonadales > Alteromonadaceae > Alteromonas > Alteromonas sp. KUL17. The sequence continues at coordinate 95,890 of NZ_BJKJ01000013.1, read as the reverse complement.
GGACCTTTATAAAGATAAGCGTCCAAACGAGTCGCAGCAGCATTATGTGAAAGTGGGTCGTATCGTAAGCTTGGTCGCGATTATCATTGCTATGGTGGTGGCCAAGCCGCTGCTGGGTAATTTCGACCAAGCATTCCAATATATTCAAGAGTTTACTGGTTTCTTTACGCCAGGTATCTGCGCATTGTTCGTATTGGGAATGTTCTGGAAGAAAACTACAGCAAACGGTGGTTTGCTTGCAGCGCTAGGCTCATTTTTATTAAGCTTAATATTCTGGCTGTTTTGGCCAGAACTGCCGTTTATCGACCGTGTGGGACTTGTTTTCCTGCTTTGCATTGCTTTGGCTGTAGTTGTTTCTCTGCTAGAGAAGAAGGGGATTAGTAAAAATGCGGTTGACCTTAATGAAGTCCAGTTCAAAACCACATCTGGTTTTAACGTTGCGTCAATTGCTGTGGTGATCCTTACCGCTGCGTTTTATATTGCGTGGTGGTAGTAAATAATAAAGGGCGTTTTTAATATCAACGCCCTTGTTTGTATTTGCAAAAAACAACGCGAAAGTTCAGCAGACGCTGGCAATAAATTTTGTTAAGTTCTAGAGCGTGTTGCAGTTAGTAACGTAAACATGTGGCGAAAAACTTCAATTTTCCCTCATAAAATACGGTATACTAATCGGCTAATATTCGATGAACTTTCGCGCTTGCTGATGTCGTACTAATAAGATTTATACAGCAAGCCACTAAAAACGTTACAGGAGACATCAATGGCAACGAAAGGCGTTAATAAGGTTATTCTTGTTGGAAACCTTGGCAATGATCCTGAAGTTAGATACATGCCTAACGGAAACGCCGTTGCGAACTTAAGCCTAGCAACTAGCGAAAGCTGGAAAGACCAACAGGGTCAGGTTCAAGAGCGCACTGAGTGGCACCGCCTTACAATGTACCGTCGCTTAGCAGAAATTGCCGGAGAGTACCTGAAAAAGGGCTCGCAAATTTACGTTGAAGGTAAATTGCAAACGCGTAAGTGGCAAGATCAACAAGGCCAAGATAGATACACCACTGAAATTATCGTAGACCAAATGCAAATGCTTGGTGGTCGCGGTGGTGAAGGTGGCGGCGGTAACGGTGGTTACCAACGTCCTCAGAACAACCAAGGTGGTTACAACCAGGCGCCAGCACAAGGCGGTTATAACCAAGCGCCACAGCAAGGTGGTGGTCAGCAGGGCGGCTACAACTCAAACCAAGGTGGTGGCTACAATCAAGCGCCTCAGGGTGGCAATCAAGGTCAGCCAAAGAACCCACCAATGGCTGAGCCAGATTTTGACTTCGACGATGACATTCCGTTCTAGGGAACCAAAATTTACAGTGTAAACTTTATTTGTAAAGAGCCCTTGTTTTCAAGGGCTCTTTTCGTTTTTGTGGTGTAAACTTTAATTTGACAAGGCCCTTTACTGATACTATAAATATACCAAACTTAAAATGTAAAGTTTAAGCCTATGAAGTTACGTAAAGTCAGAAAAGACGGTATTAATGAAGTTGGTTGTCTTGTGGTTGATGATAACGGAGTGCCGATAGACCGCATTTGCCGCTACACGCTTATTTCTCTTAATGGTGCTGATAACACACAAGAGAACAATGCTCGTCATGTCATCCATGTAGAACGTTGGGCAACAAAGCATGACATTGACCTGTTAGCAGAGGTGGCGCTTCATGGCCTCAATAGAAGTGAACATTTCATCTCATTGTTAAGACATCTCGAAATGTATGCGAAGGATACGGATGTCGTTGTACCCATTAATCGAAAGACGGTAGAGGCTGAATATTTCAATCAACGTATCGATGCGTGTTGCGAGTATTTTGCTTATTTAGCTGAACGTGCTATCAAAACACGCAAACTGAATGATCCTATGATTGGAACCATTGAAGAGAATGTTGAACGTCTCACTCGAAGGTTAAAGGCTCGGAAGTTGTCCGTAGGCAACACATCGACGGTTACTGGGTTATCCACTCAAGTTCAAGTTTCGCTTTTCAAAGGCCTAAAAGATCCGAAGTATTTCGGATGGAGCAAAGGCACCGCATTACGTAATAGGCTTATTATTCGTTTATTGTATGAGACAGGTATCCGTCGAGGGGAGCTCTTGTCGTTAACTATAGAGAATTGCCATACGTCTAAGCTTGCGCATGGCGAAAGGCCTTATATTCACACTAGGCAGAACGTGAAGTACGATGATCCTCGTAAAGACATTCCGCACGAAAAAACAGAAGAACGAATCATTCCCATCTCTAATGATTTGGCAGATTTAATTAACCAATACAAAGTTATTAGAAGCACACCGAAAGCTGCTAGAAAGCAACCACCCTATCTAATTTTGTCTAGTCATGCTCCTTATCCTCCTTTGTCTATGTCGTCATTAACATCTGTGTTTGATGCAATCAAAGCCAAAATACCCGACATTAACGAATTAGGCTCACATAGATTGCGCCATACGTTCTTCGAGAATCTCGACCGTATTCTTCACCGCGATAGCTATGACGACGAACAAAAGAGAAAAATAAAAAACAACATCGGTGGTTGGAAGCCGTTATCACGTCAAAGCGAAAATTACGAGAAATTGGCGACATACGAACAGTGCGTTGAAGCAATGAGTTCGTTTCATAGTTTCCTTGAGAATAACTGATAGCTAAGGAGTAGCAGTGATGCAGTACAACGTTGTTTTGAGCGACACCCAATTAACGACAGTAGGTTTTGATAAAAGTGACAAAGAGATTGTTTATGATCCTTATCCAGTTTCTCAAAATGGACAACCACTCGACTTAACAAAAACAAAAATTCATCTCCTGCCAGAAAGAATTCCAATAAATTTTGAACTCATTGACCCTATCCTGCGCGAGCACGCAAAAGCGTGGATTTCTTTTGCGTGTAAAAGCTATTCGAATTTTTCGCTCATGAACCATTGGAAGTTTTTTAAAAAGTTGGAAGTTGGGGATGAGGCTAAGAATGAATCTGAGATTGAAGAAACAATAGAACAACAATTTCGGGAGTTAATGACTAGCGATATTAGCGCTACAACCAAGTCTGTGTTGAGAACAATGTATAGCTGGTTTGTCGAGGAAAGTTTTCCTTTTTTGATGACGATTTTTTTGACCTGTATTTAGATGTACTCAAATTTGGAACAGATGATGGTAAAGGTAAAGATGTCATTATGGAGCTTCCAAATAGAGGCCCTCTAACACTAAGAGAACAGCGACTTTTTCGAGAAGCGATGGCATCTATCGATACTAAAAGCTTATCAATTGCAGAGCTTCAAGGACTAGTGGCATTAAAGATTGGGCAAGTGTTGGGAGCTCGGGATATACAAGTTATCAAACTTTCTTGTGATAAGGTTGGAATCGAGGAAAATGGAGTTCCATATATCCAGCTTCCCCGGGCGAAACAGCGAGGCCACAAAAGAAATAGTCAATTCAAAAAAAGGGTGATTACAAACTCTCTTTATAGCTTAGTAACGCTATTGCGAGAGAGATATGAATCTGAACTTGGCAAGAAACTTCCCCATGATTGGCCTTTACTATGTAATTTAAGCCAAGCAACAAAAAAGCCAATTAAATTGAGCACAACAATACACACCTATTCAGATCGAATTAAAAAAATCTCTGAAAAGTTAGGTTTGAATTTCAAAGTCACAAATCGACGTTTGCGAAAGACCTTTTGTACTCAGTTAATCGCTAAAGGAACTCCACTTAAGGTGGTGGCTGAGCTGATGGATCATACAGATCTTCAGCAACTTGAAGTGTATTACCGCCATACTCACCATGTCGCTAAAAAATTGGATGATGTACTCCAATCTGAAGCTAAAGAAATCATTGAGGCATTTGCAGGAAAAATAGTAAATCCTGATGAGGCATCTCAAGCTGGGCAACAAATATTTGCACCAACAAAAGACCAAAAACTTCATCTCATTGGTAGTTGCGCAAGTAAAACGCCATGCTCACTTAATCCACCTCTGAGCTGCTATGGGTGTGCATCTCTTGAAGCATTCGATGACGTTGATCACAAGTCTGTCGTTGAAAACTTTGTTTCTGAAGCGAAAGAGACCTTTGGTGAAGGGCATGCAATTGAGATACTTAAACACAAAGACTACTTAGCAGCATCTAAATTTGTGCAGCAATTGGAGGACGGTGAATTATGAGTAATGTTGCTCCTTTAATACCTCGACCTGGCAATGATCCTCTGAGTAACCTGAATGAGTTAATTCATTTTTCTAAAAAGCATTCACCGTTTAAGAGTAAAGAGGGCTGGAACTGGGATTCGCTGCATTGGGATGTGAAAAATATCTGCTTATCTCAAGGGAGAAAAGCTGGCTATCGCATTTGCTTAAACTTCAATAGAGATAATAAAAAAGGTAACAAAATTAAAGACTCCCAGTCTGACATGGCACCTTTTCAGCATAAGCAACTATCCGACGTAGTAAAATGCCATGTCACTTCACTTCAAATTGCGAAAGCAAAGGATGTAGGGACACTTCAACTTTGGATAAATGCTTATCGTTACCTCGACAATATAATAGGTCCTGCAAATAAGTGCCTTAGTGAACTTTCAATGAATGATTTTAAATTGGCTGAGCGAGAAGCTCGTGTTTCTTTGGAAGACAGTACGTTCTATCGAGTAGGTGTAAAATTAGAAGCGATTTGTAAATATATAAATCAAAAAAAATTGGCAAATCATAAGATTACATTCAAAAAATCAGCTAAACGTAGTGAGACTCACACCAACAGCGACTCAAGGATTGATCAAGAATCTATTACAAAGCGCGCTAAAAAGCTCCCCACTAAAGAAGGACTTATTGCTGCGGCAACCCTCTCAAATGCCCCTCTTTTGGGTGACGATGTGTTATTTCAAGCGATAGTAGAAATCATGTTGGCGACAGGCCTACGTTTTGATGAGTTGGTTCTATTAGATAAACACTGTCTTTATGAAAAAGAAATCGAAGAAACGAATGTCTTAACCGGCGAACCAGTAACTTCTCTTGTACATGAAATTCGCTACAAGGCTAAGAAAGGCGGCGGTTGGCGGTCAAAAAGCATTCCCGAAAGTTTGCTTCCAATTTTAAAAAAGGGGATAGACACTGCGCGCAAACACTTGCAGCCAGTGAGGGATGTCGTCGCTGCGGCCACCAAAAATCAACATGATTTCTTTCCTGAACTTGAGGATGACACTGTTGCAACTATCCCTAGTACTTGGAAGTTACTGAAGTGGTCTAGTAATTCTAATTTTCAAACATACTTAAGAAGCCGCGGGATTACTATCACCAAACAGCAGCAAGACGTTAACGGCAAAATGAAGTCAGTAGCGACATTCCAAACGAGCGAATTAAAGCAAAAAACAACAGCATTGGCGCAGGAATCAATTTCGTCGCTATGGGATTCTATAAAGAACCTAACAGTAGCTGAACGACCAGAGGACTTGCTGTTCATTACTCAACATCAAAGACATCATTCAGTGAAATCTACAGAGCCTTGGGTGTTCACAATGATCACCCATACACAGCTTTCAGATTATCTAAGTGGCCGTCCCAAAATTGGTATGGAAAGTGTGTTTGAACGCTATGACCTTAAATTTGAAGACAGGCCAGTGCGGTTGACGTCCCATCAATTTCGTCATTTTTTAAGTACTATGCTGGAGTTAAGTGACACAGTTTCTGACATTGAGGTAGCGCGTTATTTTGGTAGGAAATATATGGGTGATAACGCGACCTACAACCACACAAATAAAACAAAAAGGTAATGGATGAGGCTGACACAATCATCGCCTCTACAGGGTTATCTCGTGAACAAGAGAAGGAAGCAGCCATACTGTTTACCTTGGTGGATAGAGATGAGGCGCTGGATACAATTCAGGATCTGACGACGTCGCTGACTACTTCAATTGGGCTATGCAAGCATGATTATAATGACTCACCTTGCGGTAAGCACTACGCGTGCTTGAGAGGGTGTAGTAACTATTATCGTGTAAAAGGTAATCCTTCTGAGATGGAAGAGGTGGCTCGTATCAGAGATCAACAGAAGTTACACGTCGATGCAGCTAAAGAAGCAGTTGATGAGGAGTATCACAATGCAAATAATTGGCTACTCTCGCATGAGGAGTTATTGAACGGATGTCAGATGGCGTTAGCCATCGAGAACGATGACTCGATCGCAGTCGGTGAGCGAGTGCAGATTTTTCCTGATGGCAAAACGAAATGTGAGGCAATATGAAAAAGAGTGCCAGAATAACCCCCGAAGCCGAGAAGGAAATCTGCGAAACCATTAAGAGAATGGCCTACCTCTCTAAGAACGGAAAAGTCACAATGACCGATATCGCAAAAGAGGTGGGGTTTTCCAGACCCGCGTTATACAAAAATGACGCTATTAGTGCGCTGTATAAAGAAATTAACGAATCTCAAAACCTTAAGCAGCATAACTCAAAGACCATAGAAAAACTGGAAGCAGAATTAGCAAAGGCAAAGAATAAAATTGAACGTCTCGAAACGACACTTGCTGAATATGACTTGAAGTATGTTCGCTGGCTTTACAACGCTACGAACGCAAACATTACGATTGACCAACTCAACGCACCGATGCCCGAGTCGATAAAAACGGTTTCACGCAAAAGTGGCAAAAGATAAAAAATGAAATTCGACGTAGAGAAAGAGTTAGTTGACTTCAATTTAGAGCGCATGGGCCATAAGGGCAAAGCGAACCTTATCAAGGTTGCTGAACTTTTGGGTATTCTCGATGGTGATAGTTGGGGAGATTATATAGAACACGGCTACATTGATCTCACAGCTATTGCTAAAGAGTGTGGTATCAGTCGCTCCAGTCTATATCAAAATTCACATATCAAACGTTATATAACGGGAAAAGCGGAGGTGTTAAAGATGCAGGGATTGCTTCTTCAACTACCCTATCAAAGTCCGGAAAAAACGCAGAGCAATGCCAAAGCAACGGTCTTATACACAGCCTCGGAGAAAGAAATCAAGGAGAAAAACGCGGAGATAAAACGCCTTCAGTCGCAAGTTGCTGAGTTATCAGCGGATAAAGATAGACTCAAAGAAGAGCTTAAAGCGACAAAGGCTGCATTGGATCGTGAAGGTACCCGCGACGATTATCTGGCAAAATTCAGTAAACACTTACGATGAATATCGGTTACTCCAGATCTATTACCGTTCGCGTCACACGGAATGCCTATCGAGGAAAGGAGGGGGCAGTTGTACATGGTGTTGAAGTTGACCCGGAAACGTTAGTAAAAGCCAATAGATTTCAGCACTTAGTCATCTCTATCGAAGGAAGTGACCAAGACGTCGTTATATCTGAGCTCAAGAAAGGCATGTTGATTGACGTCAGGCCTAAAACCAAGCTGAAAGGCAGAACAGAAAATGGATTTGAGCGGTTTCTCATCACGACCAGTAATGTGGATATCTTACGTCCACAGAGCAAGTTGATTGTTGACTTAATCGGTGGCAGTAGTCGCTTCAAAGGAATTGGGCCGATTAAGGCACAGAAGCTTTGGAATCATTTTGGTGAGGAACTCTTCAAGCACCTGGATAACGGTGATATTGAGACTCTACGTCAGATATTGACTGAGAAAGCTGCTAACAACGCTGCAAGTGCATGGCAGAAATATATCCTCCTCGACGAGATGCGCTACTGCAATATGACCTTGAAATTGCCCGTACCCTTGTCGATGCGCGTTGTAGACTTCTATCGAGATGAAACGATAGCAAAGCTTAATGAAGATCCTTATCGGCTTCTCACATTCGGCTTATCGTTCGAAGAGTGTGATGGCATTGCAAGTGATTTGAATTTTTTCCCTGATAGTGCAATAAGGTTGGCGGCGGCAGTCGAAGCCGCGTTATATAAAATACTCGACAAAGGAAGCACTGCTGCCCTTCAAAATGAACTCACAGAGCCACTCACGCAACTTTTGAAGTCAAACGCTAACGCAGATAATGATTCAGAAGAACTCGTCTCACAGGCGCTCTCTGAGGCTTATTTGACAGATAATTATGTGCGCTTGGCTGAAAAAATTTACCAGAGCAATGGCGCATTCATGATGGAATGCTTTGTTGCTCAACGTTTATTCGAACTGATTAGAAAGCCGACACAACTTAGAACGTCCCCTTCTCAGGTGGATGAAATCATTGAAATGTATGAGCACGAGAAGGGGTTCACGCTCACTTCATTACAAAAAGAAGCCGTTAAAAAGGCTACGCACCATCACTTCTTTATCATCAACGGTGGTGCCGGTGTTGGTAAAACCACAGTGCTTGATGCCATGTATCGGGTGTTTGCTAGTATTCATGTAAAGCCAATACAGATTGCCCTAGCAGGAAAAGCGGCGAAGAGAATGACCGAAGCTACAGGATATGAGTCGTTCACCATTGCCCGCTTTTTGCGGTCATTCGATTTCAAAAAGTATAAAGGGATGGAGATCATTATCGTAATAGATGAAAGCTCAATGGTAGACCTCCCAAGTATGTACAGGCTTCTCAAGTTTATCCCGTATGGTACGCGTATTCTGATGTTGGGGGATACCGGGCAATTGCCGCCAGTCGATTTTGGGCTAGTGTTACACGAGTTAATAGAAATAGATTTAGTGCCTAAAATAACACTGACAAAGGTTAAGAGGCAGGGTAACGACTCCAACATTCCGGCAGCCTCAATTAAGGTACGACAAGGAGAGCTGCCCGATTTTGGAAATGATGATGTTAGGTTCATCACAGCGAATAGTCATGGGGTTATTAAGAAAGAGGTCGCTGCACTCTATAAAGAGTTACCAGATTCAACTCAAGTCATCTGCCCAACAAACAGAATGGCAGATGCAATTAATGAATTGTGTGCATCTTTCAACAAAAAGCCGCGCTTGAAGGTTTTCGTAGATGACTATGACAGATATCAAGAGACGCAATTTAGATTGAATGACAAAGTAATGTGCTGCAAGAACCTCTACGATATGGACATAATGAATGGTTCGGTTGGCGAGGTCGCAGAAGTATACAAGAAACAACGATTAGTTAAAGCCGAGACAGGTGATGATGAGATCGTAAGTTACGGCAAAGTTCTCTGGGATGATGGCGTGACGAGAGAGGTTACCATTGAAGTTGTAGATGCGTTGAAGTTGGCTTATGCAATGACGATACATAAGAGCCAGGGGTCGCAGTTTGAACGTGTGGTTATACCCATCGATGGTGGCAACCATACCAGCGTTACTATGTATTACACAGCTATCACCAGAGCTGAAAAAGAAGTGATTTTTGTTGGCAACCTAAAACTATTACAGGCAGCCTTATTACGGAACTCAGCCAACGACAGAATGGTTAATCTAGGTGCGAAGCTACGTCACTGCTTTGCTTTGGAAGACTCACATTAATTAATACAGAGGTATCTATTGGAACTTACACCACTATTAGCCAACCTTGCTCCTGACACCAAGCAGTTGTGCGATAGGGAATTCAATCGACAGCTCGATAGTACTGACGGGAACGTTTTTATTTTCCCTGGGGAAACCTTTCAGGGTATTAAACTAACATCACCAAACGAAGCAGGCTTGCAGGTGTTGTATTACTTTGCTGATTTAGGTTGCCCCCTAAGCATGGCTCGGCTATGTGTAGCATTGCATCCCGCTGTGGGAGCACAATGGCCAATAATGTGTTTATCACTTAGTCTGCAATGGTTTGAACATACAGTGAGAGCGTTAGATTCAACGGTGTACGACCCCCTGTTCTCTAGCGACTATGAAACATTTGTTGATAGCTCATTAAATAGAGAACTAATGGCGGTAATGGATGCCTTTAGCGGTGACTTAAATGATGATGTAGCGGCACTTGATATTTCACTGCATGCGACAAAAAATTGTGTTTCACTGTTTCAGCCGAGAGGAATATTTGTCTGAATTTTTTATTCAAAACGATTCCATGGTTCAGTATAAAAATAGAAGTCAGTATATTAGCCTAATGATATGCTTTTTTTGACTGTAAAACCTATGGATATTGAAGAACTTCAATCATTAGCTGATGCTAGTGCTAAGCTGCCTGATAATGCTTTCTTTGCTTATAGGAATTTGGAAATCATTGAATTTATCATTTTGCCTCCCTGTGGAATAGCGCTCATAAATGACACGTTTGTGAGCGCAGAATGCATTGTTCAAGAAGCACTTTCATTACAGTTTGACTAATGGTTTCTAGTTTAAGCAAAACAACCAAGCTTTCACTTTCGTGCAAAAATTAAGATAGTGCTTTAACTAACGAAAGCAGCCTATGCCCTTGTGAATTAGGTATCTCAAGAGTCGCAATCAAAGCGTTTACACATTGTTTCCTTCGCTCGACTTCCATTGATGCAATTAACGAACTAGATTCACTTTCTATTTCTCTGACAAGAATTTTCTTCTGAATTGCAGAAGCTTCTAAATCCCACGTACCAGTTGAGTCTTTGCGAAGGCAATTTCTAACTATTGCGGCTAATGCCTCTGTAGAAATTGGGAGGTGCGCAACCATCTCATCCCACATTATAACAAACAAATTATCAAACCAGTTGGTCGCGGCAGATTGAACATTTTCTTCTTTGTAAATGCGTTTGACAGCTTCAATAGATGGCATTGCTGCTTCACATCTAAACCATTTGAGATCTTTAGAAAGCGCTCGATGCCATTCTTTTATTTGACCTGGGCTAAGGCCGTTAGCGACGAATATCCAAGCGAGAGGTAAATCCCTGGATTTTGGAAGGAACTTGCCGGCAGCACTTATCAATGGAATTTTATTCTTGTTAAATACGCCTGGTAGTACCAATTCTGGAGCAATTCTTTCCGCCCGATGAATGCAAACTACTTTTGTTGAGGCATCAATTGAACTTAATATTATGGGCAGGGTGTTTTCATTCCAATTTGGTAGAGCTTCTATATGAACAAAATTTTGTTCAGATGATTGTTCAATACGTGCAGTTGTCGCAAGGAGTGACGATTCATCGTTACCCCATAACATGAGGTTCGAATCAGCGTCACCAAAGAGGGAGATAACTTGATTAAAGTCGTCCTCAGACATCCACGAAGCCTCGGTTGACGCATGGCTGTTTGATGGTGATACCTGTAATTTGTCTACTCGTTTTAAAAATTCTACTCTGGACTCTTCTTCATTCAAATCATAGCACTTAGTGGAAGCAGAGAGGGCTTTCTCAAAAGAAGCGTGCACTTCATTGATTAAAGGAGATGACATCATATCTTGAGGCTTTATTAACCCAATGCACTCCAAAGGGACCTCAAACTCGCGATCATCGGTAGTAATTGTAATTAGCCCTTCGTCGAGCCTGGATGAGTGCGCCGTAGCACTAGAAGAGCCTCTAGGCGTCAAAGATTTAGCAATGAAAATTACAATCCATTCTGTGTGTTCTATGAATTGAAATGTACTTAGTTCTTCATTTTTGAAAACCGGGACAGCCCTTACAGCAAAGGCTAATGCTTCGTTTCTCAAACTGAAGTAAGCTATGCGGTCAGTGAAATCGAGAGGCTCCCCCGTACCGTCGTGTGTGAATAACCAACGACTCGGCTTGCTAAACATACCTTTTTTTGCCCAGCTGCCTGTGTTGCTATCTAACTCTATGGCTCTATCCCAATATCTAATTCCACAAGTCTTAAATTCCCCTTTTTTGCTTTCTACAATACCCTTCAAGTCTTTACGTACAGCATCTAAGCATTCTTTTACAACTGAGTTTTCAGTCTGTAAATCTTTCTTCATTAGATAGTTTCTCCCTCTTGCATATCCTCTTCCTGAGATGGATAGACTTTTGTAAGTTCTAATTCCATTTCAATAGCTTTTGCTCTCAGATCAGAAATTTCGTGTTGATTTAAGGCATGTGCCCCAAATTCTAATGCGCGAAGTAATTCTGCTCTAGTTAGGCTATCTTGAATTTTTTCGTCTTCAACGTCGCCATCTATTGGCATCACTAATGCGTCCCAGATTTCAGCTTTACTCTTTAATTCCGCCTTTCGAAGGACGCGCCCACGCCTTTGGATAAACTGTCTAGGATTTTGACTGCTAGCGAGTATGATTGCGTGGGAGATACATGGAATATCTACACCTTCATCTAGACATCGTATAGCAACCATTATTCCTCCATCGTCGATGTAATGTTTGAGTGTTCTTGCTGGGTCGCCTGCCATTGATGAATGATAACTCATTGGTTCTAAACCAATGCCCCTTAGTGCAGCGGTAATATCAGATACTTGATTTTGATCTTCACAGTAAATAAGCCAGTGCTGTCCTTCGTAATAATGCTCTTTTACGATTTTCGTTGTCAGCATTATTTTGCCATTGGCTTTTTTGGCAATCCGAGAGCGATTTATCAACTGTTTTTTCAGGCTAGATGAAGGGGTCATGTTCCCATCATTGTCTCTCGGCGACGACGCGGCCAGTCGCCTGATTTTTTTAGTAAGCTCTTCCCACCTATCCCGCTCTTCTTCATTAAGGTATACAAACATGGGGTGATAGTAATAAGGTACCAGTCGACCAGCTTTAAGGGCATCCGAAAGCGTGAATTCCTCCCCAACTATACCGTTAAAGTAATTCAAAAGGTTGGCGGTGCCATCTGGGTCACCATACCTTTCGGGAGTCGCGGATAGGCCCAAACGTTTTCCAAATTGTTTCGTCATCAGCTTACTATTTTCGATACTTCCTAATTGATGGACTTCGTCTGCAACGACCAAGATGTCATTGGCATTTTTCAAGCGCCTGTAGAAGCTAGGTGAGGATGCAGTCTGCATGGTCGCCAATATAATATGCCTGCTTTCAGCATTTGTTTGGCTAGTAAAAGCTTCTAATCGATATTGAGACTTCCATGAGGTATTACCTGCCCCAGCTAAAATCAATGTGGCATTAGGAATTTCTTGAACTAGTTCTGCTTGCCATCCAATAAAAAGTAGTTCACTCGGGACCACGACCAATGCTACTTTCCCTAATCGGATGTGGTCTCTAATTGCATGCAGTGCTGTAAATGTTTTTCCTGACCCTGTTGCATGCTTGAAAATGCCTAAACAATTTCGTTCGTACCAACTTGTTAACGCTTGTCTTTGATGATTTTCTGCCTCTCTTCCTGAAGGCCACTCATTGGTTTCTAGTTCACTATGAGAAGGGGCTCTCCTGTGATTGCGAAGAATTTCCTTGTTGAGGTGCTGATATGATTTTGCAAGTCTTATCAATTCGTCCTTGTCTTCAGGAGCTGATTCAAGAAGCTTCTTTCTAACTGCCGTCTCTAAATCTACTGTTGTGACACCCTCGCGACGCCCCTCCCAAGCTTCACAAAATGCATCGTGGTGGTTTTTTACCCGAGACTTCTCTGCGTCAACCCAACCTCGAAAAACGTCGAACGATTCAACATTTCCATTCAGTCCCCATCCACATAAGGTTTCGTTGGCTGAGCCTGAAAAGGAAAGTAGTCGATCATCTTTATCATGTAGCACACCTAGTTTCTCGTGAAATATCCCTTCACCGTGGGAGGTAAGTGCGATTTTTATTTCAAGCAATTCAAACTTAAGCATCCCAGCTAAAAGCTTTATGTGAAGTTGACCTTTCTCTGTTGCTTTCAAAGCTTCTATTTGGTCAAGAAGCTCTATTTGTTCGCCTTCTTTTGACAATCCGCGTCTTCGCTTCAGGGATTCACTCCCTAATATTTCTATGTCTTCTGGGTGCATTTGCGGCGAGCAAATAATACGAAGACGTCCGTTATTGCGCAAAAAATCGCAAAACTCGTTGTAAAGAAGCAGGTATGCTGTAGAGCGAAAATAACCGACTGCGCGTTCTATGAGATAGGCGCGATCAATTGCTGGTCCGTAAAAATCATCGGCTAAATTATCTCTTCCTGTTGAGTAAAATTCTTTCCACTCTATAGTTCGAAAATCCCGTTTCATTTCTTCACCTCAGTTCCTTGATTTTATGATATGATATCATATATATTAAATTTGGGGATAAATAAAGGGAGTTTCCGTATGTCACCGCAAAACCTCGAAGGTATAAGCAACAGAGCGCAGCAAGAATTAGCAAAGCTTGCTCTCGTACATGGCTACTCTTCCCCTGAAGAGTATTTAGAGGCACTTGCTTGTCGTTCGGAAAACATTGATAAAACTTTGTCTGAAGCACGCAGTTCATCCTTGACGCAAAAATTAACTACCGATTTAGGGGAAATTTACCAAGGAAATGCTTTAAGTTACACCCAAACACAACAATCTGGGTCAATCGACTTAATTATGACATCACCCCCTTTCGGCTTAGTCCGAAAGAAAACATATGGCAATGAAGCTTCTGAAGCTTATTGTGATTGGTTCCGTCCCTTTGCGTTAGAGTTTCATCGGTTACTCAAAGACAGTGGTAGCCTTGTTATCGATATTGGTGGTTCTTGGGAAAAAGGTAAACCTGTACGTTCACTTTACCACTTCGATCTGTTAATAATGTTGGTAAAGGAATATGGTTTTCACCTTTGTCTAGAGCATTATTGGTGGAACCCTTCTAAATTACCTTCACCTGCTGAATGGGTTAATGTCAGACGAGTTCGACCAAAAGACGCGGTGAACACTGTATGGTGGTTATCTAAAACCCCATGGCCGAAAAGTAGTAATCGAAGAGTGATTGGCGAGTATAGTGATAGTATGAAAGGACTCCTTAAAAATGGTTACAAAGCTAAATTGCGACCGAGCGGCCATGATATCTCCGAAAACTTTAGTAAAGGGGGGAAGGGCTCAATCCCACCAAATCTTTTGGCCATAGCCAATACTGAAAGTAACTCTGCCTATGCAAAATTTTGTAGGGAAAATGATATCCCAATTCACCCTGCACGCTTTCCAGCGAAACTTCCTGAATACTTTATAAGAATGCTAACGGAGCCTGGTGATAAAGTTTTTGACCCGTTTTCTGGATCATTCATGACAGCACGTGTGTCAGAAGAATTGGGACGCCGCTGGGTTGGAACAGAACTGGAGCCTGATTACATTGCTGGAGGAATGGCCAGGTTTTCAGAAGATGCGCCGTCGGTATTGCCTGAGTCTGGCAGAAGTACAAAATATGAAATTCTTGCCCCTTGTTCGTTAGGTAATACGGATGATGTTCCGCTACCACTTGATGGCGGGCAAAGTAGACCAAAAAAATGACACCCAACAATCAAAATTTTTAACTAAAAACGGAGGAAATCAGAATGGACTTTGATATGGAAGGAATCGACCTCACCGATGAATCAGACGCAGAGTTGAAGAAACTCTCGCCTGAAGATGAGGCCATGAAGGTTTTGACACGGTTGGCACGTGAAAATGGACTTACAGAGGAAGATGACGAACTTATTCGCCAAATTTATCAAGAGGCTGTTGCAGCCCATGATAACGATCAAAATGACTCTGATGCTGCAACGATGGGCAGAAAGCTATACGAGAAAATATCTTCTGATATTCTTGGTAAGGAGGGTGAAAAATGAACAAAGCGCCTCTTATTTTCAAGTCGATCAGCATAATCAACTTTGGTGGATATTTCGGTGAGTCAAATGCCAAGTTTCCCTTAGGGGATAGAAACATCATGGTTGTCCAAGGAAGAAATACGGGTGGTAAAACCAGTTTTCTCAATGCACTTAAGTGGTGTTTATATGGCGAAGTGGGAAATCGCGCAGAAAATCAAATTCCGCTCACGCAACTGTTCAACTCTAACGCACTGTTAGATGGCGAAGATGCCATGAAAGTTGAAGTAGAGGCAATTATCAAAGAAGAGCCCTTCACCATTAGTCGAGTTGCAAAGAGAAAATATCCAAACTCAAAACCTACATCCAATAATGATTTTGCAGTACAGTTTATCGTCAAAAAAGATGGTCAAGTTCTTAGTGAGGATGCCTCAAACAGGATAATCAACAGAATAGCGCCTAAAATCATTTCACAGTTTTTCCTCTTTGATGGTGAACTGTTAAAAGAGTATGAAGACCTGATTGAGAAAAGAAATCGACGAAGCACATACCAACTTACTGAAGCTATAGAGGACGTGTTGGGTCTACCAGCTCTAAAAACCGCAACTCGTTTCCTGGAGAAAGCAGAGAATTTTGCTGACCGAAATGTTTCACAAAAAGCGCAAAGTAAAACGCAAACAAAGAATCTATCAGTAAAGTTGGATACACTGACAACGCAGCGAGATGAAGCTGCAAATGCGTTGCAGAAAAACGAACTTAAATTAGAAGAATTGGAGCGTAAGAAATCTTCATTAGAAAAAGAAGTTCACAAAGAGCGCGAAATGGATGTTCTTCGAGGAAAAATAAATGCTAATAAAGAACAGAGAGAGAAGCTTGCTCGCCAAATAGATGAGACAAAAGAGAAATTAAATACATTGACCTCATTGGCATGGAAAGACGGCCTCTACTTAGCATTAGAAAATAAACACAAGACATTAGAAAAAGAGCAAGACGCTTTAAGTGACCAGCACGAAAGTTTCATTGTGCAAGAGCATGAGTTCAGCGCTCTTCAGGAAATCATATCCTCTCGTCATTGCAATGCATGCGACCAAGATGTGTCAGGGGCGAGTTTCGAAAAAATTCTTAGCAAATTTGAATTAATGACGCAGTCGCGCGAGAAGCGCAAAGCGCAGCACGAAGCGTTACAAGAAAAGACATATCAAGCCAGAAAAGTGCGCGAACTGTTGAACCAAGTCAAGCCAGTCAGTGATCAATACGGTACGCAATACGGATTGATGCTACAACAAATCAATGAACTGAGCCGCTTATCCGACGACCATGATCGAATGAAAGCTGAGTCGCAAAACGAAGACCTTGAAGCGGTAAGAAAGCGTAGGTTGGATTTAGAACAAACGGTAGAAGAAATTGGTGTATTAAAGAGCCACATCAATTCCCTAAGCTGTTCAATTTCGGAACATGACAGAAATATTGAGCAACTTATTCGTGAAATTCAGTCGAAAGAAGACTCTGAAGAAGTTGAAGTTGCGACAAACATCAAAAAGAAAATTGAAACCCTCAAAAAAATATTCGAAGTGGGAAGAGGCCAGTTACGCGAAGAAATGCGAAAGCATGTTCAGGATTATGCTTCGCGAGCTTATAAGGCAATGATTCATGAGGGGGACCATGAAAACGTATTAATATCACCAGAAAACTTTGAATTGTCGATTGTAAATTCGAGAGGACGCCATGTTACAGAGCCTTCATCTGGCGCCACTCAAGTACTAGCGTTAGCATTAATCGTTGCGTTAGGAAAAGCAGGGCGGGAGATTGGCCCTATAGTTATGGACTCGCCATTTGGGAGGCTCGATGAAAGTCACCGTGAAAGGGTTCTTCGATACTTGACTCGGCAAGCTAGCCAATTAGTACTTCTATACCATAGTGGTGAGTTGCAGCCTTCTACGCTTAACACAGTACAAACACGCATAGGCTGCAAATATACGATTCTCAAAGAGGCTGAAGGACGCTCAAAACTGAAGGAGGGAGAACTATGAGCAGCTACCATACAGAAGAGATAGATATACCAAACCCAGGAGTGACTATCGGTATATCAGATCTTTCAAAAGCGCAACTTCAGTCGTTTACCGGTTACGAGGGTGCAGCGTTTAAAGATATGATTGATGCATTTAGGTTTGCAGTCAGCATTGCTATAGCGAAATGCGGTGAACAAGTTCCTGAAATAAAAAATCAATCAGGCACTACTTTGTATAATTTGGGTTCTTTTGATGGTAGTCAAATTTTCAGCGAAGCGATAAAGATTGTTGCTCCCACTCCCTCTCAAGAAGTTCCCTTGACGAGATTAATACGCGCTTATGGTGAAAAAGGCATTGAGCTAATGCTTGGATACTGTGAAGGAGATCCTAGCAGTTTCGACTTAGATGAAGTGCTTAAAAACATTTACTCTACCTCAGGAGATGAGGGGCAGGGAGACGTTTAATGCCTAGGTTGCAGGTCCGAGTGTATCGGAGCATAAATCAAACCGAGCAGTGGGTGATGGTTGGAGCAACAGAGCAGCCTGAACAAGTCGTATCTTGGCTTGAAGAGTACTCTTATTCGGGGCTGATAATTCATACTGGCTTTTCCGTTCTCTCACGAGACTTATTATTAGCATTGTTACCCTCTGCTAGTGAGGGGGTTGTTGTATGTGCTGCGACGCAAGCGCTGCTCCCAAATATTTTCAGCAACAAAAAATTAGAAATCTGTCATGGCAACACGGATGATGGGTATGCTCTTCTAAGCGAAATAGATACTTGGTTTTTTTTGCTTAAGTCTGTTGCTGTTAAGTGTAGAGACAATGAATCTCTTCGATTAGTGGGCCCGAACAGCGTGATTGCTGAACTCAACGAAAAGCGTGAGGAGCTATGCAATACTTTCAAAGAAGCGTTTGTCGGTCGGGGTGATCTTATACGAGAACTTGTTGCAGTTTCTATTTACAATCTGAAGGACTTTAGGAGCAAATGGGCAAATATCGACCCTGAGCATATCCATGAAATTGGCAGCATGATATATAGCTATGGAACAGATACATTTAATAGATATCTTTCAGAAAATGCGAGTTTAAAAAAAGAGCAAACTCGAAGGGAGGGGATAATCAAGCTAGTTAGCTACCTTCCACCATGGGCCGCGGGCATACCGATGGAACCCGTAAGAACATACAACGCTTTTCGCGCAGAAAATTATACCAGCTTGTATGACTTAGAAAATGAAAGTCCAGTAAAGCTTCTTCAAATACCAAATCTAGGTAGTAATTCCATAAAGTTATTGTATGAGTACCTTCGGAACTTCAAAGTGCCAATCCCGCCTTTAAGTGAAATCAAAAGAGATTCTGATAGCGGAAAAAATGAGAAGCTATGCGATATCTTTAAGGAAGCATTTGTCGCCAGAGATGACCTTGTACAAGCTCTTGTTGAAAGTTCTGTTTATACCTTAACGGATTTTAGGAACAAGTGGACAAATATCGATGCGCAACATATTCATGACATCGCCATCACTCTCTTGGATTACGGGATAAAAAAATTTAAAAGAGATTGTTTAGAGAATACAAATTTTAAAACAGAACAGGTTCAAAGGGAGGGAGTGATTAAATTAGTCAGCTTTCTTCCACCATGGGCCGCGAATATACCTACGGAACCCGTAAGAACCTATAATGCTCTTCGCGCAGAAAACTACGATAGTTTATATGACTTGGAGCAAATGCATTCAATAAAGCTCATTCAGATACCTAATATAGGTCGTAATTCTGTAAAGTCGCTGTATGAATACCTGATCAACTTCAGAGTGCCGTTCCCTCCATTAGGTGAAGTTAAGGGAGACTCTCGCAGAAAACAAAAGAGCGAGGATGAGTCAAATACAACAAAGCAAAAAACAAATTTATCCTATCTTAACTTAGACAGTGCCCCTAGGCTTGCTGATGTAATTGAAACCTTAATCAATGATGAGCTAGATAGGTCTGTTGATGAGCGGAGCGCTCGTGAGTTGGGTATGTTAAAACGCCGATTTACGGGTGAAACACTTGAGTCTATTGCAGAAACTCAGGCATTAACTCGTGAGCGTATAAGGCAACTAACGGATAAAGCACTTAGATATATGGTTCGAGTATGTAGATTAATGGCGCCGGGGAGTAATGTTAATTCAGATTTGCTATGGGTTATGAAGGATTTGCACTCTTGGGATGACTGTTCACACGCTGATTTCAGTAACTTTGTGCGAATATTTTCGGGAACAGAAGCATTTGAAGTAGGAGCTTCACAGCGACGGATGCTTGAAAAGCTAGTTCCAGAACAAAATGTCACATTGGTGCCGTTCAAACTCTCTTCAAAAGACGTTATCTTGCCATTGGATAAGAATTATTCTGAAGATTTTCAGGAAGCATTAGAGAGTGAAATGCTTTCTATTACTGAGTCCATCCACGGTATGAAACTGGATGAGGCTGAAAACTATGCTAAAAATCATCTTTTGGGATTAGTTGACAGTCAATTCTTCAGTTCGCTCATAGCGAAAGAAATAGTTTACTATCGATCTTCTATTGATGAAGACACAAAAACTATAAACAATACACCTAATCGTATGACAAGTAGGCAAGCAATTGCAGAGATAGTCAGTATATTGCGGCGTAATGGAGAACCAATGCACGGGATTGATGATATTTATCCCGAGATGCCAGCAGTATATAAAGACGCTGTAGGAAACAGGAGAGTTATCAGTCAAATAAATGAATACCAAGAGCAGTGTCCAGGAGAAAGTGCAGATTATATCTTTACGATGGGGCGTGGCAGATACGCTCTATGGGAACACTTTAGAATCAGCGATGAAGATGGTGGAAAGTGCGCCAATTTTATAGACGCATATCTTGCGGAGAATGAGGCGCGGCAATTCACTGATCTTGAACTTTTCAACGTACTTAAAGAGAAAGGAATCGTAACTTGGCAAGCTGATCATGTTGACCAACACCGCATAGTCTCTGTCATTCTTATGCGTTATAGACCTGAAAACGTAAGGTATTTTGGTCGCTTTGTTTGGGGAAAAGGAAAATGGACTGACAAAGTGGACACATCTAATCGTTTTCAAGTTAACCAACTCATAGAAGAATTGATTAAAGATAAAGGTCAACCAGTTCCCAAGTATTACATTGACGAACATATCGCCTCGACAAGAGGACGCGGGGTGACAGCACAATACCATGAGAAAAATGGATTGATTCGCCTAACAGCTTCTGGAAAAAATTCACTTTATTGGCATGAAAGTTTGGACCCTGTTCCTTTTAATTCTGAACAGTCTCAAATCTTACGAGATGAGGTTTTAAACCTCTTAACTAACACCTTTGATACAGGCATATACATGTCTGGACTCAAAGCCGATATAGTGCACAATTCTGATATAATTAATCAATTTAACTCTGCGCAATTTCTTGCGCTATTGCTACGTATGCCAGAGGTGAGAGTTAAAAAGGATGCGTTTAATAAAATTATAGTCTCATTAGAAAAAGGGAAGGTGGATGCGTAAAAACAACGACCCCAAGCATTCCAAATCTTTAGAGAGCCTACAGAATGGTAAAGCGACAGAAAGTGTACTTATGCGCTTTAACCAGAGAGAATACGAACTGTTAAATCGCGCTTTTGACTATGTTCCGAATATTCGTTCTCGCCACGCTTGGATTCATGATGTGATTATGAATGAAGTTAGGAAGGTTTTGAAAGATGACGCTGAACTTAACATTAACCCTGAGACAAATTTACCAGAAGATGAATTCTGAAGAAGCGTCCTGCCACAGAGTTAGTTGGGGTTGTGAGAGCTTTTGTAAACTTTCCGCTTGGTAATATAACAAAGTTTACATAAGTTTATATCTCGACAGCCAGAAAAATTGATTTTTTTGCAAATCAAAAAAATAATATTGTGCTAGTATAGTATTTAAGGTGGCATAGGGCTGGTAAGTCACACACACACTTAAGTTTACAGTAAAAAATGGCGCACTACCGTTCTGAGGAATACATAAATAAAAAATGTAGACTAAAAGAATTAAGGGCCGCTTTAATAGCGGCTCTTTTTTTGAGCTAAGTTCGCCCAATTATGAGATTGGTGCCCGCCATTCTTCCCCCGATTACCTTAAAATAATTTCATCATATTCCCATTGTTGTTTTCCCATAAACGCGATGAGTGAGCTTTAAGAATTACGTGTAAAAGGTTGGGTTTTTGCAGTGTCAGTAGTAGTAACCTTGGTGGCTTTTGTTTTGTTGTGTCTTAAAAGCAGCGTGTTGTTTGCGCAAACAGACGGCGAATGTGAAGGGGAAAGCTGCGCCTCCAAAAAGCCTACAGTAGTATGGTTGCGACCACCCGAGCTTGGAATTGAAGGCAGTGGTGTCAGTATCACTTCAGGGCCGATCTATGACGTCATGGCGTACCTCTCTACACACCTGCATAACTACGACCACCAATTTGAAGCTTATCCGGTTAAACGCGCATGGTCGTTGGTACAGCATCAACAATCCGCACAAAAAGTGTATTGTTTTTATGGCGCCGCTTACCAAGAAGAACGCGCTGAGTGGGGATATTACTCCCAGCCAACCTCTATAAACTTACCGCTACTCATTGTTGCAAGAAAAGCGCTTCAGCCTTCATTGAAAAATGAATTAGATACCGCGCAGTCTCAGCCAACGCAGGGGTATTTTGAGTCCATTTCTTTACGGGCTTTGCTTCAGCAAAATTTGAGAACGGTACTCTACAACGATGTGAATAACGTATACGCCGATACTGTTGAGCAATGGGCTACAAAAAACAATGTGGTTCGTTTAAATGGGTTAGGCAAAGACTTAGGCATGCATACCATTGCCCTACTGGAAAGTGGAAGAATAGACTTTGGCTATGTAGGGCACCGCGAGCTTTCAGCATTACCAGAAGAAGAACTCGATGCGCTTAATGTTTATCAAATCAGTGAACTGTCCCAGCAGCTAAGAGGAACAAAGCGCTTACTGTGTTCTAAGAGTGAGCTAGGACAAGCGGTAACGAGTGATCTAGACAGCGTGCTGACTCACATTACATCTACGCCTATGAAAAGCCAAACCTTAAGAGATATTAACTTTGTGGCAGATGGATACCCTTTATTTCTTAAACCGCTTTTTGATGAAAGGTGGAAGCAATACCTTTCAAACTGAAGGCTTTCAAGGTTTTACGTTTTACCATTTCCTATATGGCAAAACATGCTTAATTTACAAGCTTTTGACGGCAGGTGAATCACATTCGTAAAGCAGATGTTGGGCTAGCGAAGCCCGTCTTTAAAGCGCGAACAAACGCTTAGCTAAGCCGATTTTAATTACCTCTCTTTATTTTTCTTAATCACCAATAATAATAGTGTTTTCCTTGTGCGATACCCGTGACGAGGTATTATAAATTTGTCTATTAACAACAAGAAAATTACCAAAATATGAAAACGTTATCCCTTCTTTTTGGCGGAGCTGCTCTGGTTTCAGCAACCGCGATTATATCTCCCTCGGTATCAGCTGCTCAAACGCTTTATAAGCCGTTCCCTGCTGATGTAATGCCGTCGTTGAGTGAGAAAGGTAACTATGACGTTGGCGTAAAGACAATCGAAGCGGCTTACCCTGTTAAAGTCAAAGACATTGCTGGCAATGAAGTCGAGCGATCACTTACTTTGGAAGTTTGGTATCCCGCAGCAAGCTCTGCTCAAAAGACTACGTACATTAATGAAACAAGAAGTGGTCAAGTGTTTGAGGTACAAGCCGATGCAAGCCGTGATGCCCCCATTGCCAACGCTGACACTGATTTTCCGGTAATTGTTATTTCTCATGGTTATACCGGTTACCGCACCCTTATGTTTTATTTAGGCGAACACCTTGCGTCTCACGGTTATGTTGTAGCGGCAATCGACCACACAGATTCCACAAACAAAGATGTTAATTTTGCAGAAAACCCGTATTCAGGCTTTCCAAGCACGTTACTAAATCGCTCGCGTGACCAAGTTTTTACTTTGAACAGCATCGGCGAAAATACCTTTTTTAAAGAGAGTGTGGATGCGAGCAAAGCAGGTATTATCGGCTATTCGATGGGTGGCTACGGCGCAGTTAGCACAGTAGGAGGATGCTATGCTTTTAACGACCAAACAGCAGCAACCTTTACCGGTACGCAAGACCCTAAAGTGGCAGCTCTTATCAAAGACGCGCTAAATACGTGCGCCGGTGGCGAAGAAAGTAGCAAAGATGTGCTGCCAGCTTGGAAAGCAGCGCTAGCGCTTGCCCCATGGGGCGGGCAACATCAGCTATTTGATGTTGAATCACTTAATAATATCAAGGTGCCTGTTCTTTATGTGGCGGGTGATAATGACGATATTTCTGGTTACGACGGCATTAAGTGGTTATTCGAAAATACCGGCAGTGAAGGTTCTAAACTACTTACCGTTAAAAATGCGCGTCATAATGTCGCACCTCACCCCGCCCCCAAAGAAGCCTATGGCAGCGAGTTTGATTTGGGCAGCTACATTGAACCTGCGTGGGAAGTGCAAAAGCTGAATGCTATCAACGAGCACTTCGCGTTAGCGCTAATGAATTGCCACGTAAAGCAAATGCCAGACTACTGTGAATTCCTGAACGTGTCGGGCAGCAGTGACCAAGTGCCTGTTGGTGGCGAAACACCTGCACCATGGAAAGGGTTTGACAATCGTTGGGCGCTCGGATTGAAGATGGAAAGCAAGCTTTAATTTATTCCTGTGTTTGCAGCTCAAAATTTTTAGGGTAGTGAAATAGGCGAGTTATTGATGTGTTCATTTTATATTTGAACGCCTGTTCAAATAATTTGGACTTCGACACATATGTGGTTTACAATTTGAACGATTGTTCAAATTGGCTCGTGGTTCTTGCTTAGACAGCGCTTTCCCACAAGCTTCACTGTTAAATTAATTAAACAGAAGGTGAAGTTTCGCTATGCATAAAAATATCTTTTTTTCTATATTCTTGCTTTTAATGGGCCAAGGGTTTAGCACTAATGCTGAAGAAATATTTACAAAAGTTGCTGAATTTGATGCTCAAAATCCCCCTGGAAATATAGGAGTTTCATCCACAGGGCGGTTGTTTATGAGTACACATCACTTTTATGGAGCAAAATACAAAATCGTAGAAGTTTTTGACTCAGGTGAAGTTAAACCATATCCGAATGCCGAATTTAGTGAGTCACTCAATCCGGTACTTGGTGTTGTTGTTGATTCCGAAAACGTGCTTTGGATATTAGAAACTGCTGACGAAAAGACAAATACAGGAACGCTTATCGGGTGGGATATTGAAACTAACAGTCTCTTTAAGAGAATTCCGCTTAAAAGCCCCGTCATCCCTAAAAACTCTTTCCTGAATGATTTGGCCGTCGATAGAGCACACGACGCTGTATATATCACTGACACAGCAGGTCAAAAAAACTCAGCCTTAATTGTAGTAGATTTGAAAACAGAACGAGCAAGGCGGTTGTTAGAAGGATCTCCTTATACGCTATCTGAGAACATAAATATTGTAATTGATGAAAAGGTCGTAAATTTAGGTAGTGGCCCAGCGCGCATAGGTGTCAATCCAATTGTAGTCGATAGTCAGAATGAGTGGCTTTACTTTGGTGCAATGAACGGAACTGCAATATATAGGATAAAGACTTCTGATTTGCTTAATTATTCACTCGACTCAAATGCACTAAGCAAAAGGGTGGATTTTTACGGAGAAAAACCAATTTCTGATGGCATTACGGTGGACAATGCTGGCAATGTATATGTTACATCTATAACTGATAATAGTATTGGTTTTATTGATTCAAACGGAAAGTATTCAACCTTGTTCAAAAGCGAAAGCATAAGCTGGCCGGATGGCTTTGCAGTAGGCCCAAAAAATGAGATTTTCTTTACGGTAAATGAACTTCACCATTCTTCTGTTCTAAACGACGGCAACAACGCGACGACGGGTAAATTTGCAATCTACAAATTTACAGCACTGGCGAGTGCTGATGTTGGACGCTAGTACTTAATCTGTTGTTAAAAAGTGGTCACCTGGATCTTAGAAGTAGTAGTTGCCAGGTGACCTGATAAACAACGCAAATAGCATTTTTTTTAGTGCATAAAAGAATAAAGAAAGAGTTTACTCATAATGGACTCTTTATCTACAAGCGTACCTAAGCCAGTGTCTTGCTTGTTTCTAATGCATTTTTGGTCTCCATAATAATCATTGTCGTAGTTGCAATTACAATGCTCGTTTCTTATCCCGTTTATCTTTGTTTTCTTTGTAACAATAGTAGCCAACATAAATATCTCCTCACTGGTTTTTGTTGCTTTATAACTTAGTGGCTACTCCAATTTAGATAAATCTCAAATTGCTAAATACAATTTTGCTAAATACGAAATAATCGAGACATTCACATTCAAGAATCGGCGGAGCTTCACTGCGATTTTACATTAAAAGAATCAAGAATAGATCGTAAGCAAAACTAATCTACGGTTTGTATTCGTCAATTATTACTGCACACGCAATAGTGAATTTTGAGATCAAGTAATTATTATTCTGTTGGAAAGTCCTAGAGTTTAAATGGAACGGAGGAGGAAATGGCAACGTCATTTTGTCGTACCCAGTGCCCTCTGATAATCAAAATATGAAACTTTAGGAGACAACGATGGACAACAACTTTCCAGCAGATCACGCGCCAATCAAGCTTTATCGAAATCCACTTTCTGGTCACTGCCACAGAGTTGAGTTAATGCTTTCATTACTGGGTTTACCTTATGAGAATATCGATCTTGATATGGCTAACGGTGCTCATAAATCGCCAGAGTATTTGAAGATAAGCCCATTTGGACAAGTCCCTGCGATTGATGACAACGGATACACGATGTCTGATTCAAATGCAATTATTACGTATTTGGTAAAAAGATACAGTGGGAACGACGCTTGGCTTCCAGAGGAGCCAGCTCAAGCTGCTGAAGTCCAGCGTTGGTTGTCTGTAGCTGCAGGGGAAATAATGTATGGGCCGTGCACGGTTCGCTTAGTAAAGCTATTTGGTATGGACTTAGATTATTCTACCGCTGAAGCGATTACTCATAAACTATTCTCGGTACTAGAAAAGACGTTAGCAGAACGTAGTTTCTTAGCTGGAAACCAAATTACGTTAGCCGATATTGCAGGTTATAGCTACATCTCACATGTGCCTGAAGGCGGAGTAAGCCTCGACCCATACCCTGCTATTGAGGCTTGGCTAGCGCGGATAGAGGCCCAGCCAAAATTCGTAGGCATGAAGCGTTCAAAAGATCTAACAAAGTAAAGCCATATAGCTGGCTTGGTGTCACTACAACTTCATTTACTTAACTCAAGCGGAAGTAAGATATGTCTCAGCAATATACGAATCAATTTCATGAAGCTGAAATAGCTGTTCAGAAAAAAGTGGGTGTGGCTGAAAGAGTGGCACCTGCTAGTCAGTATATTCGAGAATTCATGCCTGACCAGCATCGAGAATTCTTTGCTAATTTACCTTTTATTATTTTAGGGGTTGTTGATAGACAGGGGTGTCCTTGGGCCGTTCCTGTATTTGGGACCAATGGGTTTATAAGTTCCCCATCAGCTACTACTTTAAAGCTGAACACTTTACCACAGTTAAAAGGTGTCCTTGACCTCGATTTATCGGTGGGGCAGAAAATCGGTACAGTAGGTGTAGAAGTACAAACACGTCGTCGCAATCGTATGAATGGAACTATTAGTGACATTGACGACAAAGGATTGACCATAAGTGTGGAACTCAGTTTTGGTAATTGCCCCCAGTATATTCAAAAACGCTATATCTATGATGTGGAGGAAACCAAACACAATAATGATTCATATAGTACTGAAATATCGAAAAATCTAAGTGCCCGAAGTAAATCTCTTATAGAAAATGCTGATACATTTTTTATTGCCTCTAGAACTAAGCAATTTACAGAAGATAAACGAACAGGGTTAGATGCTTCGCATCGCGGAGGCAAACCGGGCTTTGTAAAAGTTTACAAGAATACACTGTTGTTCCCAGATTTTAGTGGGAACAAATTTTTCAACACAATTGGGAATATTGCTTCTGACGAACGTGTCGGATTAGTTTTTCCTGACTTCCAATCAACTGATGCGTTATTCATTACAGGGAGAGCAAAGATTCACTACGAACATCCGGCGCTTTCTAGTATTGATGGAGCAGAGAGAATTATTGAAATAAATGTGGACAGAAGTGTTTATGTTGATGGGTTCTTGCCGATGCAAGGTGAAATCGAAGAGTATTCTTCTAGTTTATCGAGTACTGGTGTCTGGAGTGAGTCCAAAAATGAACAGTACAGTGATTTTCAGATAGTAGGTAAACAGCCCGAGAGCGCTACGATAAGCTCGATCTATTTATCGCCTAAAACAGGAAACAGTACAATCGACTATATTCCGGGGCAGTTTTTACCATTGGAAATAACAATACCTGGTCAAAAACAACCCTTAAAACGCAGTTATACATTATCTCGGGCACCGAGAGCAGAGACTTATCGAATATCTGTTAAGCGTGAAGAGGCTGGTTTGGTTTCAAAGGCGCTACATGATACATATGGGATTGGTAGCTACCTTCGAGTAGGAAAGCCTGCAGGTAATTTCACAATCAAAAATTATAGCCACTCAATAGTACTCGTCTCTGGTGGAGTTGGTATTACTCCTATGATTGCGATGCTTGAGGGGCTAATAGTGCGTGCTAATAATGGTGAAAAAATACCACCAGTTTGGTTTTTTCACGCAACACAAAATAGCGAAAACCACGCTTTCCAAAAAGACTTGTTGCAATGGAGTAATCAGTTTGACTGGTTGACGGTACACACTGTCTATTCTCAACCTAAGGACACTGATGAACTATCAAAGACTCACCAAGCTGAAGGCCGAATCAGTATAGAAACGTTTAAAAATTGTTTGCCTTTTGATCAATATGATTTCTATTTGTGCGGCTCACAAAGTTTTATGTCGGCCATATATCGAGGGCTTAAAAACATTGGTGTATCAAAGAATAATATTTATTACGAATTCTTTGGAGAAGGAACCCTAGATGATGAAGAAATGGTGCCTGATGTTGCTGAAAAAGCAAAAGTTACTTTTACAACAAGTAAAGTTTCTGAAGTTTGGAAGCCTGAAGACGGAACCTTGTTAGCCTTTGCTGAGAAAAAAGGTCTATCACCTTCGTTTAGCTGCAGAAATGGTAGTTGTGGCGCTTGCCTGTGCAACTTAAAGTCGGGGAGTGTTGTTTACGGAAAACAGCCCACTTACCAATTTAAGGAGGGAGAAGTGCTTATCTGCAGCGCAAGACCAGCAGCTGGAAGTGATACACTCGAAATAGACATTTAAGCATCGGCGTCTTATTTTAGCTCGAACGTTGTTTGACGAATCAACTCCAACTGATTGACAGTTTTGTCAACATCACCCTCTTGGAGAAAGATGACGAGCTCATCCATAATAGGAAGATAGTAGTTTTTTGTGGCTGTGCGGTCAAAGTATTGTGTGAGCCCAAAGGAGGAAGTTATATTTTGTATGCCAGCATAGACAAATTTGTTGCCATTTAACTTTGCTTTGGGGTTCACTGGCATGAAGTGGATTTTATTGTTAATTTTACTTTGCACCTCAGCAGTTGATAAATAACGTAAAAATGTCTTCGCAAGTTCTTTATTTGAACTATTCGACGGAATGATAAAAAAGTCGACAGGTGATAATTCGTACTTTGGTGTGTCGCTATTGATGATGGGAAACGAAATGAAATCAATATCAGCGACTATCTCGTCTGGAATTTGGCTAACTAGAAAATTACCCGAAAGAACCAAAGCTGCTTTATTTCTATAAAATAAGGGCAAGACTTGCTTAAAAGTAAAATTCTCCGCACGATGCAGAAAACAACGGTTATCTATCAATTCTTTCCATTTTTTGAAAATTACCAGCATTCTGTCATCAGTAAATGGAATCTCGCCACGAATTACCCTTTCGTAAAAAACTAGACCATGTATTCGTAGAATTAAATAATCAAACCATGCAAGTATGGACCATTTGTCCTTTGTACCTATTGCAATTGGTGTGACATTATTCTGGGATAGCACTTTGCAAGCAGAAATAAGCTCGTCCCAATTTTCGAGTTTGTAAATACCGTGGTCTTGCAATAATGTTGCGTTTGTATATAACCCCCAAAAGCCTTGAGAAAAAGGAACTGCGAATTGCTCCTTATCGATAGTAGCGAGTTTCTTGAGAACTGGAGCATGGGATTGCATTTGCGGCTCTTGCCACAAAGCTGTGAGCGGTTCAACTAAACCTTTATTAGCCAGAGACTTTAAATCTGCCGACCAAAGCCATAGCATAACGTCGATGTTGTTGCCTTCAGTTAACCACTCCATTGAACGTTGCTTATACTGAGCGTCGTTGATTGAAACGTAACTAATGTTTGTTAATGGACAATGTATTGAGAAGTTTGAGGCGATTTCTTCAAAAGCATTGCGTTGCTCCATATCAAATATCAGCAAGGAAACACGTAAAGATTCTTCCTTTTCTTTGCACTGAATATCAAATGAACTGGCGCCACATGCTGAGGCCACTAGCATAAGCGCTAAAACCATTATTAGGTAAAATTTTTGGCGCATAGACCTCCCTTATTTGCTAATTGTTCTAATTTGATATCCGAGGAAAGATATAAGTTTATATTATTATGGTGAATATTCTTGTTAAGCCGAAAAAATAGCACGCTATGTTTCATATAAACTTCTATGCTCTATGAGCGCGCACTAGATGTAGCCATAGCAAATCCATGAATATAAAACTAAGCTTATATCGAAAATTGTAATTTGCCACAGAAAAAAGCCCAAGTACAAATTGGGCTTAGTGTTTAAAAATCAGAAAAAAGAATCGGTTAAGGGGAGGTTGGGCTCATATGAAAACAGGGCGGTTCAACTAAATGTCGAAATCCGACAGCCCTGGGTGGTCATCAGGACGGCGACCCAAAGGCCAATGAAATAGCCTGTCTTTTTCGTCGATTACATGTTCGTTAATACTGGCAATTCGACGTTGCATTAATCCGTCTTCATTGAACTCCCAGTTTTCATTGCCATATGCGCGGTGCCACTGATTAGAATCATCTCTAAATTCGTAAGCAAAGCGAACTGCGATTCTATTTTCGGTGAAGGCCCAAAGCTCCTTAATTAAGCGATAATCAAGTTCACGGGTCCATTTCCTCTTCAGAAAAGTTTCGATATCTACTCTGCCTCGAATAAACTCTGCTCGATTTCGCCAAACACAGTTCGGGGTATAGGCTAGTGCGACCTTGACTGGATCTCTACTGTTCCAACCGTCTTCTGCCAAACGAATTTTTTGCATAGCTGTTTCTAAAGTGAACGGTGGTAATGGTGGTCTCGACATGGTTATCTCCAAAATTTAATATTTATTAGCGTATGATTAGTTAGCGAAACGGAAAGAAACTAAGCTGATACTACTTTCCCAGCTTTGGGAAAATCGATATCTGTATCTAGTGTTTCGTTCAGGTAATTAGTAAAAATGTTCACAGAAACAAGCGCAATAATTTCGATAATTTCTGCATCATTGTAGCCAGCAGATCGTATAGCGTCGAAATCAGCCTTTGATGTTTTTCCTCGTTGTTTTGCTATTGTGACTGCAAATTCCACTGCAGATGCTGCCTTTGCATCTAGCGAGCTGCCTCTGCGGTTCACTATCATTTCTGATTGGCTTAATCTGTTTTGGTTTCTTCCAATAAAAGAATGAGCTGCTAGGCAGTAATTACTTTCGTTGATTTCTGCTACAGCTAGTGCAATACGCTCGCGCGTCGAGCTTGATATGGTTCCGTTGGATAATGAGTCAATCAATCCAAGAAGCCCTTCAAATACTGTTGTGTTATTACTCAAAATACGGAACATATTTGGAATAAAGCCCAATTGTCCTTCTATATTTCTTAGAACAGTATGTGCCGCTATAGAAGGCTGTACTATATCGTCAGGGATGTTAATACGTGGCATGAATAATAGTCCTGATTACAAAATGTAAATAACACTGTCAATGTAGCTGGCTTACCCCGATAAATAATTACACTATTCACTAATACATCATTTCGTATTTAGAAATAAAAGTGTCATGTGAGTTAAACTATGTGTTGTATGAAAAGCGCCATAGAAATTATGCGTGCTTTATTGAAGCATTAGCCGATCCTTTTGGAATATGTCCGCCAAGATTTTCATACTGTGAAAGCTTTTTAAAATTGATAAGTGCAAGAGCGTCACTTCCGAGTTCGGGTGTGCGACTTTCATCTGTTTTGTAATTAAGCGATTCGAATATTTTTTTGAATTCCACATTTTTCATATGTGCCTTATATTGACGACTTTCTATCGACTTCTCAGCAAGCCATTCGGGCGAAATATTGCGGCTAAACCTTTTAAAGTTTTGAAAAGAAAAATGTTCCTCTACATGCCTATTGCTTATGGCGATAAGTTCATCGAGTAGGATATACATTATATTGTCGATATCGTAAATTGAGGTTACAACAGACAACCGTTTTTGAGAAAATGCAGATGGAATAACCATTTTAGGCACTAACTTAGCTACAAGTTCAATATCTAATACTGCTCGACCACCAGAAATCGGCATTATCCGGTCAATGATTAAACGGTGGTGGGCAAATTCTAGTCGGTTTAGTTTATTCTCTAATGCATACTTAAATTGATTTAAACTCACGCTCTTAACAGTGCTAGTCGACATCACATTTTGCGCTTGATTGATCCCTTCAAGGCGTTTAGCGTTCTTTAGATATTTAATGTCTTGATGACTGGTAAGGGGGGCACTTCGAGTGACTTTACTGTTTAGCTTTATAGTGAGCAACTCTCGAACTTCATGCTCGTATACTTTTTGTATCGCCAACATCGTTGTTTGGATAATTTCCGATGTTGGCGTATCAGCATCTATTCTCCAACGCCTTCCATATACAATCTTAGCCGGATAACACTGCCCAGTAATTCGATAGTTTTCTTGCCCTATGATTCCTACTTGAATGTACATACCTTGTTTATCTTTAGCTGCAAAAAGTAGAACGTCGTTTGACATTGAAATATCACACAGAATAGCGCGAATACTTTCTAAGCTGTGCTCATAAGTAAAATAATGTTGTGGAATGTGATTTTGTTTACCAGCAATACTAATTGTTGGTGCCCCTTTCATCACTCTTTCGCCATTTTCATTACCATACAAACAGTACACTGACATCAGATATACTCCATTAGTAGCGGCTGCTGTTTAGGTTTGCTAGTCGATCTAAGCCTTTAATAACAGCTGGACGTTCTTCAATAACGCTATGCCAACGCATTATCGACTCAAACCTAGTGAACTTTTCTTTGTTAGCTTCTGCGATCGTCTTGAACGCAACCGATACCCAAGGGAAATTCATAATGTCGGCAATGGAATACTCATTTCCTCCGAGGTATTCAGTTTCGTTTAGTTGAGTGTTCAAAACCTCAAGTAATCTAAATGACTCATCCTCAAAACGCTGGACAGCGTATGATGCATGAGAGTCTATTGACGTAAAGTGATTAAACTGTCCTAACATTGGTCCTAATCCTCCGGTTTGCCAATATGTCCAGCTAAGCACTTCAGCGCGCCTAGCAGCATCGGATGGAAGTAAGCTTTCAGACAAATCACGAAATTTCTCAGCTAAGTAGATTAATATAGCGCCAGACTCAAACACTCTCGCACTTGTATCACTATCAAATAGTGCTGGGATCCTTCCATTGGGGTTAATAGACAGGTAGCTGGACGCTTTTTGCTCCCCTTTGCCAATATTTACAGGGTGCAAAGTGTATTCTTGTCCCAGCTCTTCTAACATAATCGTCGCCTTGCGGCCGTTAGGTGTATTCCACGTATACAAGTCAATCATCTTTACGCTCCTGGGCCACAGTCAATACAATGCAACGGAGGTTGAGGCCCCATACCCATTTGTTGAAGGAGGTCGCGTAGACCACTTCGTAACCCCTCTTCAATAACTGGATGATAAAAAGGCATTTGAAGAATATCCGCAACACTCATTCGTAGTTGAATACACCAAGCTAGTAAATGTGCCAAGTGCTCGTGCTCCGGTCCAATCATCTCTGCACCTAACAGTTCGCCACTCTCAGAGTTTCCGTATAATCTCATTAAACCTTTATTGACTAACATTACTCGGCTTCTTCCCTGGTCTTCAAAGCTAACCTCTCCGATTGAAAAAGGAACAGATTGCGATGTAAGCTCGTTAAACGACTTTCCAACAACAGCTATTTGTGGAGATGTGAAAGCAATGCCTAGGGATGTTTTTCGCGCTCTTTTAAATACATTCGGAAAGCGCCCTGCGTTCTCTCCAGCAAGCCTTCCTTCATCTGCTGCTTCATGTAGTAGAGGAATGTCGTTATTAACGTCACCAGCCAAAAAGATGTGGCTATCACCACATTGCATAGATAAGCGATCGAAAACAGGAATGCCTAGATGGTCTAGGGTTAAGGTTGTATTTTCGATATCTAGTTTATCAATATTTGAACGGCGACCAGTAGCTGCAAGTAGATAATCAAAGTGCTCTGTAACTATTTCACTTTCAGCGTGACTCTGAAATGTAATGGCAACTTGCTCATTATGCTTTTCTATTCGACTTATCTTTGCATTCCCGTGAAACGGCAATTCTTTTCCAATTGTACTATAGGCGTATTGAGAAACTTTTGGGTCTGTCAGCGGGCCTGTAATATTGTCACGTCCGAAAATATGAACTCTAACGCCAAGCCTGTGGAGGGCTTGGCCTAACTCAAGACCTATTACGCCTGCGCCAAAAACTGCAATACTTTTGGGTAAGTCATTCCAATAAAAAACGTCATCGTTGGTTATTAGTCTATCTCCAGCAGCATCAAACATCTTTGGAACGTTTGGGCGAGAACCTACTGCAATAATAATTCGTTTGGCTTTAACTTGATCTCCGTTAGATAAGGCCAACGTGTTGTCGTCAATGAATGTTGCTTTAGCCATAATACGATGCTCGTCTCTAAAGCCGTCTACAGCCTCTTTTACAAAACCTACAAAACGATCTCGCTCATCTCTTACTCGCTGCAATAGTGCTTTTCCGTCAACCTTAGGGACATGTCCAAGAAGCCCAAATGCTGAAAATTTTTCTGCATTATGACGTGCTTCGGCGGGGGCAATAAGAAGCTTTGAAGGCATGCAGCCAACTCGGGCACACGTTGTACCGAATTGTTCTCCTTCGATAAGAAGAATGTTATCGGTGTATTTTAAAGCTTCTCGGTAGGCGCCCATTCCGGCGGTGCCGGCACCAATTATTGCTACATCTACTGAATAAACTCTTTTCATGGTGCTCCCTCTTTCTAGACTGAGTCTCGTTGGCGAGAATGTAATTTTGATATTTGAAGAATAAAGTAGTTTGGTTTGTTCTTAATTGTTTGTTTTAGGAATTTATTCTTGCTAAAACAGCAATAGTCATGTGAATGTTACAAGGCCCAGCAATTGGACAAATTACAAACGATAAAGGTATTCATTGAAGTTGCTAAGCAGCAAAGTTTCTCCGCAGCTGCTGAAGTACTAGGTATATCTGCTCCTGTCGCTACAAGAGCTGTTGCTGAGTTGGAGGGGCGATTAAGAGTTAAACTATTTAATCGAACCACTCGGTTAGTCCGACTGACTGAGTCAGGCACTCGCTTTTTTAATGATACCCAGCGTATTTTAGAAGACTTGGATGAAGCAGAGTCGCACGCTGCGGGGGTGTATGCAACGCCGTCTGGTACGCTAACATTAACTGCCCCTGTGATGTTTGGCCAAAAGCACATAATGCCAATAGTTAATGAATACCTAGGTATGTATGAGGAAGTTGGTGTAAAAGCCATGTTTTTCGACAGGTTGGGAAGTCTATTGGAAGAGGAGCTTGACGTTGCAATCCGAATTGGTCACCTCAAAGATTCTAGTTTGTACGCTGTTCAAGTAGGTAGCGTACGTAGGATCATTTGCGGGGCTCCTAGTTACTTTAAACGCAAAGGAATCCCTAAGTATCCCCAAGACTTGCTAGAACACGATTTGATTTTTTCTAATACTGTTGATAGCGGTTCAACTTGGCATTTTCAAAATCAGGGGCACAAAGAGTCGGTGAAGTTGTCTCCGAGATTAATGTGTAATCAAAATGCCGCAGCTGTAAGCACTGCTCTGAAAGGGTTTGGTATTACTAGACTTATGTCCTATCAAGTGGGTGAGGAGATAGAAAAAGGCACTTTGCAAAGTGTTTTAACAGGTTATGAAGAAGAACCTCTACCTGTTCACATCATTCATGTAGAAGGTCGCAGAGCAAATGCAAAAGTAAGAGCGTTCATTGATCTCGCGGTGGAGCGACTTAGAGAGAATCCTTATATTAATTCTCAAACCAAATAATCGATGGAAATTTGTTCAGGCTAGGTTAATTTAGCGTTATCTATCTTAATACAAACGCATTCAATGCCACTTGACATTGCATCTACTACCAACATTACACCTATTACAAAGGGACTTGGAATGAACGTTAAAAAAGTATCTTCACGTTTGCTATGTGCGGCAGCCGTATCGATTGCACTTACCAGCGCGGGCGCGTTCGCGCTAAATAATGACAGTATAAAAAATATAGATAGCACGAGTATTGAAATGCTTAATGCACGTTTTAAGCAAGGTGATTATGAGTACGTCATAGAAGCGCTTGAAGATGTGAAGGTGAAAACGCCCAAGCAATACAATATCCTTATTTCTGCGCTAATGAATATAGACCTAGATGACGCCGAAGAAGTGGCTGATGAATTTGTGAAAAATTACAGCAACGATTACCGTGCTTATCACACTCACGCGAATGTGATGGGAGCGCAAGCATCCAACAGTATTTTCTCTGCACTTGGCTATGCTAAAAAGGCCAAGCAGAGCTTGGAAACTGCTGTTACATTAGCACCTGATGAAGTCGGTGTATATCAAGCTCTCATGCAGTTTCACCTAATGGCCCCCTCTATTGCTGGGGGAGACATGGATGAAGCTGAAAAGCTTGCTGATAAAATAGCCACCCTCGATGCCCTTGAAGGGCAATTCGCAAAAGCGAAGTTTTACCTTCAAGATGATCAGGTAGACAAGGCCGTCGAAATATATGCCACCCTTGCTCAGCAAAATGAAGCAAAGATCCGCGCCAACCTTGAACTAGGTACGCACTATTTGACTGATGAGCGTTTTCAAAATGCCTTCGAAACCTTATCAGTTTTGTTGAATGAATCTGTAGAGACTGTGACAGATAAAGAGTCTGAGCAATGGGAAGCTTACGCTGAAAACAAAAGCAATTTGCTTTATGGCAAATACCGCATAGGGCTCCTTGCAGTGCAAAGCGGTGAATATACAGATAGCGGCATAGCTGCACTTGAGCAATATATTGAAGAGTACAATACCACAAGTATTGAAACTGCCCACTTGCCAAGTATGAATTGGGCTAACTTGCGTTTGGCCGAGCTTCGGTTAAATGCCAATGATGTTCAGCAAGCGAAAGCGACCTTGTCACAAATCAACGGTGAAGAAGACAAGCGGTTTGCCAAAATATTGAAAGGACTTAAAAAGCAAATAAAAAAGCGAGCTTAGGGCACACATCCTAAACCCGCTTTTTGTCGGGACAACAAAAATGTTTGGCTTGCTACATTACACCGCTTTGACCGTGTAAATCAGCGCGGTTTGAGGGAAGAGTACCGGCAGTTGCATACCGTATTTCATTAAGACTTCGCCAGAAAATACTTTCCCTTCAGTTTGCTGCAAAATTGAGGGAGTGTATTCTTTTAGCTTTTCGGGCCAAACGCGCTCAATGGTGTATTGCTTGTTAGCATCAAGCCCCGCAAAGTAGAAACGGTTTGGCGTGGTGCGTACGGTTTCTATAACGCTGTTATACGCAAAAATGCCTTCCTGCTTGTTCTTCGACACATAACCAAATTTCACGTTCATACCGTCATCGTCCATGCGGAATAGGTCGCCGCCGTGGGTAATATGACGATATTTCTTATAAAGCGAAATGGCGTCGGTTAGCACGCTTTGCTCGTGGTCTGTTAGTTCACGCGGGTCCATTTCTATACCCATATGGCCAAATAAGGCTACGGCAGAACGAATCTCAATAGGTAGGTTACGACCTGTAATATGGCAGTCACGCGGACCTACGTGGGCGCCCATTACTTCAGATGGGAAGAAGTAAGAGCAGCCGCGCTGAATATATAAGCGGTCTAGTGCATCGTTAGAATCCGACGTCCAGAAACGATCTGTGTGTGGCAAAATACCTAAATCTACACGGCCGCCGCCTGAACAACAGCTTTCTATCTCAATGCCTGGCTTCGCTGCCTTGACGCGGTCTATTAAGCTGTAAAGCGCAGCCATTTGACCATGCATCGCAGGTTTACCGTTAAGGTTGCCGGGGTGGTTTACGTCGCGGTTCATGTCCCATTTGATGTAGCTTATTTTTGGATAGGCTTTAAGTACATCAGTAATCACTTTATACAGGTACTCAACGACTTCTGGGTTGGTTAAATCTAGTACGTATTGGTTTCTAAATGGCACATGAGGGTTGTTTTCAGTTTGAAGTGCCCATTCAGGATGCGCGCGATATAAGTCGCTATCTGGGTTAACCATTTCTGGCTCAAACCAAATGCCGAATTCCATGCCAAGACCAGTAACATGGTCAATCAATCCATCTAATCCTTCAGGGTAGATGGCTTCATCTACAAACCAGTCACCAAGCCCAGCTTTGCGTTTCTGCGGCCTTTGAACCAACCATCGTCTAATACGAAGCGCTCAATACCTAGCGGCGCTACCTTGTCAGCCAAGGCTTTAAGCTCGTCCTCGTTATGATCGAAATAAATCCCTTCCCACGTGTTGTAGTGAACTGGACGAGGTTTAGACTCGGCGCTATGGTTTAGCACATTGCTGCGAATGAAGTTATGGAACTGTTGTGATAGCGAAGAGAAACCTTCGCAGCCGTAGCCTGTGTAAAGCACTGGTGATGTATAGCTTTCGCCAGCGTTAAGTACCACTTCACCAGGAAAGAGTAATTCACCGAATTGAACATAACTTCTGCCATCAGCCATGAGTTCGGCTCGAAGCTTATGATTTGCTGAAGCGCCAAGGTGGTAACCAAAGCACTCACCATTAAGTTCGCCTGTTCCATCTGGAAATGCAATTAAACCGGGAAAAGTATCGTGAGAAGTTTTGCCACGACGGTTTTCACGTACATAACTGCCAAAGAAGAGGTCGTGATCTTTAGTTTGGAATTCAGCAGACCAACGACCTTCGAATGTCTTAATTTTACTAACCGTTGTGGGAAGTGGAAGGCTAGCGGCATTCAGGTAATTGAGGTTCAGCACACTGCTGCCGGTGTTTTCTACACGAGAAACATATTTTACAACGCTGGTCGCGCTATCAAGCTCTACAGTTGTGATAAGACGCATGCCGCGATGCGCATCTTCAGCAACGAAGGCAACCGATTGAGCGTCTTGATTTATCTCTACTAAATTAAAACCTGCTGACCACTGGTCCGCATCACCGAAAACTTCAAGGCCTGGCTGTCCTGTCCAACCCTCACCATGAGTTGGCACTAAAGTAATGGGGGGCTCTATTACTGGTGCACACTTAGCTTCTTGGCGTGTGTTTAAAACGCTAAGCATTTCAGGCTTTGTGCTGTCACTTAATGGCGCACCATAGTAAATGACTTTTGGCATACGACCCTGACAGTCGAATATTAAGGTGACTTTTTCGTTCGACAGGCGTACGAATTGAGAAAGTGACGACATAAAAACCTCAGCGTTAATAAAACGTAAATTAGGTGGTGATACAAATTTTTTACAACGTAAGTAGTGTTTTCTTACGCCATAATTTCGCGTATTAAATCACGTTCGCTATACCTATTCTACAATTTTAGGGTAAACGTTTTACTTTCAATGGTAGTCTGCATTGCGAAGGAAATGAAGTCTGACCAATGGTTGTAAAATATAGACGATAATAATTGTTAAAAACAAAAAAGGATGTCAAAAGACATCCTTTTTCGACATGTTACTAATTTGTTAGGCTTCTTTTTTATAAAGCTCTAACGAAAACTCTGCCTTTTGGTTAAACACCACGCGATTCACAATAAGAGCAAAGGCGAC
Source organism: Alteromonas sp. KUL17 (assembly GCF_006538305.1). Taxonomy (NCBI): domain Bacteria; kingdom Pseudomonadati; phylum Pseudomonadota; class Gammaproteobacteria; order Alteromonadales; family Alteromonadaceae; genus Alteromonas; species Alteromonas sp. KUL17. The sequence goes on along the minus strand of NZ_BJKJ01000013.1, from coordinate 56,221 downwards.
ACAGCTAATCAGAGTTGCGAACATCAGGTGTATGTAATGAAGTCCAAATGGTGCATACAGAGGTGAAGCTTCAAAGCTCATCAATGCGTAAATAGAAACGCCGAACAACACTGCACCAATGGCTGCGAATGCATGCACGTTCCTAAACAGTAAGCCAACAATGAATACCGAAAGAATCGGCATGCTTAATAAACCGTACAGCTTCTGGACCAAGTTAATAATACTATCAGCTTGTTGGTATACGGGGATTAGCGCAAGCGATACTAAGCACAATAAAATAGTAACGTAGCCGCTTAGCTTAGGTACGTCAGGTGTTTTGTTGATATAGCTTTCATGAATGTCGCACACGTAAAGTGCAGTAGCAGAGTTCAGGTTACTGTTAAACGTGGTTAACACCGCGGCTGCCATGGCCGCTGCGAATACGCCAGAAAGCCAATCGGGCAATACCGTTGCCACGATTTTTCCGTAAGCACTATCACCAATATCACCAAATAGCTTGTATGAGACGATACCTGGAATAACAATAATGGCAGGTACAATCAGCAAACGGATGCCGGCCGCAGCGAATACGCCTTTTTGCGCTTCTTTCAAAGAAGGTGCAGCCATTGCGCGCTGAGTAATAACTTGGTTAGTACCCCAGTAAAACATTTGGATAAAGATCATCCCAGTAAGTAAGGTATGCCAAGGGATTGGAGACTCATCATCGCCAATTAGCGTAAGTCGCTCTTGCGGGATGCCGTCAAAGTTATAGTCGATGGCTTGAAGCGCTAGAATTACCACCAAAACAGCCATGGTTAAAAGAAGCACGCCCGAATAGGTATCAGACACCGCTACTGCACGAAGACCACCGAAGATAGCGTAAAGGGCACCAACGATAACGAAGATAACTGCAATGTACATAAGCGGCAGTTCAACGTTAAACATAGACTGCATGAACAATGAACCCGAATAGATTACTGCTGGGCAAAATATTAAAGCACTGCCTGCGAAGAAGAGCGCACTAATAACTGCACGTATGTGCTTGTCGTGATAGCGCTGCTCTAGAAGTTCTGTTGTGGTTGTACACTTGAACTTGTAATACACAGGCAGAAATACTTTTGCCAGTACGAAAAGGCCTACAACGGCTGCTAGTTCCCATAGGGCTAACAAGGCCATTTGGTTACCGTTCATACCTACTAGCTGGTCGGTACTTAGGTTGGTGAGCGTGATACTACCTGCAACGAAATACCAAGCTAGACCTCCGCCTGCAAGAAAGTATTCGCGGTTTTGGTTTTGGTTTTGTGCATTTCTATTTTGGCCGCGGCAACTTAAATAGGTAAGAAAACCAATTAAAGCAGTCACAAAGACAAAAACAGACACCTGGATAGTGCTGGAAAACATGTTTTACTCCTAGAGAACAGTTATGACTTGCTGGTTTCGAACTTAATGTTGTTTACAGCGCGATCAGGGAATTTAGTGTTATGAAGACGAATAACGCGGTTCACTTGCAAAATAGAACCAAGAATATTGAAAAGCACGTTTAGCAGGCCCTTTTGATTCAAACTGGCCAGTTCTTCACCCGTAAGGTTTTGCAAGCGTTGTTCATTCACCGTAGCTAATCCGCCCACGCGCTGATTTGTGTTGTCTTTGTACTCTATAATCAAGTCAACAGTATGTATAAGCCCCATCTCGCTTATTTGATTCATCATTACAGCGGTTTGCTGCATGGCGGTAACGCGCTCATCTAGCAATTTCTTTTTGTTATCTAAGTACGCAGTAGGGCGCTTGGAAGGTAGAAAGAGTGCTTCACCGTTTTGAGAAGAAACAGCTGGTGAGTCGACATCAACTAAAACTTCTCGCTGCTGAACATCATTTCCCAATCGTACGATAAAAGGTAAGGTGCGAAGACTAAGCGGTGCATAGTGACCAAGCCATGTACCTTGTGTTTCAAACACATTTTCTTGGGGAGCTAGGCCGCACAGGGCCGAAATTGTCCAATACTGTGCTTCAGTAGATTTACTGAAAAACAGAGGGAAGTCGCTGGATGCTTGAACGGCTTCCTTTATCTCAATGTTGAGAAGATGAAATTTCGAATAAGTACTAGCAAGCTTGCTCTCATCAATAGTAAGAGCACTGTGGGTATCAGCCGATAAGGTTTCGAATGTTGGCATATTATAGTTCTCGTTAGCTTGCCAACCACTGCTCAATGTAGTCGCGGTGATTAGGTAAGCTGCTTAGTTTTTGCTGCGTGATTAGCTGATTTTGTTGAATTACTTTATCAGCTAGGTCACGTTCGTTGTAGAAATGAGACTGCAAAGAAAAGTCTGGAGAAAATCCCATTCCATATAGTACGTACTGATAGCTGGCGGCAGGAAAAAGCTCTATTGCCGCTGAAAAATCAGCAATTTGAGGGCCGCGATACTTCCAAATTTCCAAATCTTCTTTTAAAGAGTCGGGGATAGAAGCCGCATCGCGATTGGCAACCCAGTAAGGTTCACTGCGTTGATTGAAAATATAATGGAGTTTCAAGAAGTCGATAATGCGCTGCCAGCGATAGTTCATTTGCTTGTTAAAGCGCTGGCTAACGATAGGCATCGCTGACTCTGGCAGCGGCATTTGCTCTGCAATATAACGTGCTGAAATCTCAATAAGCATTAGGGCTGTTGCTTCTAATGGCTCTACAAACCCAGCGGAAAGACCCACGCCAATGCAGTTGCCTTTCCAAATACGCTTCTTGTAACCAGAGTTAAAGCGAATTGTGCGCGCTTTCAAATCACCGTGTTTGTCACCAACGTACTGACGCAATACTTCTTCCGCTCGTTCGTCGGTAGTAAAATCGGTGGAATAAACATGACCTACGCCTCTTCGAGAAGATAAACCAATATCCCAAATCCAGCCTGCTTCTTGTGCTGTTGCTTGGGTATAGGGCTTTATTTCGAAGTCTTCTTCGTGGGGTACATGAAGGGCAAGGGCAGAGTTATTGAATAGCACGTCGTCTGTGGAAATAACGCTTTCACCGAGGGTTTCGCCAAGTAATAGTGAGCGAAAACCAGAACAGTCGACAAATAAATCGGCATGTAAAACCATGCCGTTGTTAAGGGTAACGCTTTCGATATGTTCGTTTGAGGTTGCGGCTACGCTTTCTACAGTGGCGACAATGTGTTTAACGCCTAGCTCCGTTTTGCTGAAGTCTCGTAACATGTCAGCAAATGCGCCAGCATCTAAATGGTACGCATAGTTCGACTGTGCGCTGCTGTATTCTTGTTCGCTAAGCGTGCGAGGTGCCATATTGCGCTCACACACGTGCTGCTGAAAGTTAGTGGCGTTGGCAAAGTTTGCAATATCACCTACATAGGGGGCCATCTCAACACGTCCATAGCCTAGCGGAACGGTAAACGGGTGGTAATAAAAGTCACCGTCGCCATTTACCCAATTAACAAATTTACCGCCCTGCTTGAATGCAGCACTGCAGCGTCTGAATACTTCTTTTTCAGACAGGCCAATGTCTTTTAGCGTGTTGCGCATTGTTGGCCACGTACCTTCACCTACGCCGACAGTAGGAATGTCACTGGACTCGACCAAAGTGATGTCTAAGCCGCATTCACCCACTGCTACCTTGTGTTTAGCCGCGACGATAGCGGCTGTAAGCCAGCCAGCGGTGCCGCCACCAATAATGACGATACGCTGTTTTTGAGATGTATGAGATGAATGGTTCATGAAACAACACTGCTAAAATGAAATTATGACTGTTTTCTACATTTATCCATAAACGTACTCGTTATACCAATAGGTTTATGGATAAATGGCAGGGTTTTACCCCTGCCAAAACACACACAAATCTTAGAAAGAGCCTCGGATACCTACAGAGTAGCGGGCACCGTTGTCTTCAATTGAGTAAATTTGGTCTGGGAAGCGACCTACTTGCGTAAGCTCTTCTTCAGTCACGTTAATACCTTCAACAAACACCGTAAGGTGCTCGTTGATGTCGTAACTTGCACTTACATCCCACTGGCCATAGGTTTCAGTAGTAATTGGCTCGCCTGTCGCGCCACCAACTTCAGTGTTATCTAGTGCAAATAGGAACGACTCACGGTTGTTAAACGCTACACGTGCCTGGAACGCATCGCGCTCGTAGAACACGATAAGGTTTTGTGAATCACCAAGACCAGCTAGCGCAAACGTTTGGCTAGTATCACCAGATACTTCTGCATCGCTGTTTACTACCGTTGCGTTAGCGGTGATACCAAAGCCGTTATCCCATACGTGGGTAATCGCTACTTCGTAGCCATTAACTGTTGCTGTTTCGCCGTTTTGAGGACGAGTCACAGTATAAACTTCGCTTGCACCGTTAAGCTCTTCAGTTTCTGCAACCACGTCTAGCTCTGGATTAGTAGGATCTAAAACTTGGCCCGGAGCACATTTTGCTGCCGCACAGCGGAAGTCAGGACCTTGACGATCGGACAACCCATACGTTTCGTCCCCAGAAAGAGTGATGATGAAGTCTTCGACTTCTTTGCTAAATACTGCAAACGAGAACACAGAGTCATCGCTGTAGTACCACTCAAACGATAGATCCCAGTTTTCAGCGCTAAATGGCTTAAGGTCAGGGTTACCACCACTCGCTTGAAGGTTTTGACGGCGAGGCTCATTGAACGTTGTTGCCGGGGACATTTGAGACATTGTAGGGCGAGTCAAAGAGTCATAGCGAGAAAAACGCACAATCATGTCTTCTTGCACTTCTAGCTTAACGTTCAAACTAGGTAGTAGATTTGAATACGAAGAAGTACCTTGAATATTAATTTCGTCCTCAAATGCGTCATCGAATAACGTCAGATCGTCTGTAGGGAAAATGTCTCTAGGGAAAGCTTGCACGGCGTCTACAGAAACATTTGTTTCTTCATAACGGGCGCCAAAGTTCATAGTTAAAGGCATATCGCCAATGTCATAACCAAACTCAAACTGTGCATATAGCGCTGTCACTTCTTCGTCGATGTTGTAGCGGTTTGGCTGAAGTTCAGGTACAACTGGCGCACCTTGAGACGCAAGATAGTCTAGGTATGCATCACCATCGTACGTATACCAAGTATCAATTAGGCCGCTAAAGAAATTGTTTGCGGTAAATGGACGAATGTTAAGTTCATCGATTGGCGCTGCTGTACCATAACCACAGAATGCACATTGTGAAGCAAACTCTTGGAAAACGAACTTCTCACGCTCTGAACGTAAAATACCGAAATCTACTTTGCGGAATACGTCAGAGTCTGCAAGATATGTGAAATCCGCTTTGTATTCTGTTACTTCGTCTTCAGAAGCTTGGGTGTTGCCCAAATCGTTATAGTGAAGGCGGTTAAGCGAAATATCAGGTAATTGACCATTGCCGAAACCATCGTGAATTACAGTAGGTGTACCACCTGTGCTGTCAAACTCGTAGTTGTTGATAATACCTACAACGTTAAAGCGACCTTCGCCAGCAACGTCGTTTTCAGCTTCAGATGTTGAAACATCGAAGGTTGCTGAAAGGGCGTCAGTTACTTGCCAATCAACATTTAAGCCGAACCCTTTGTTAGTTACATCACGTACACCACGGGTTGATGAAACGAAGTCAGATGCTGGGTTACCGCTACCTTGGTGTAAGTCGATTTCCTGCGTAAATTGAACAGCTGTACCAAACTCAGAAATAGTGGCAGAACCTACGCGGTCTGGCTCAAACCATGATGCTAGGTCGGTTACTTGTGAATCCACTTCAAATTTCGATACGAAACCGTCTAAAGTAATGGTTACATCATCAGATGGTGCGAACTGCGCAACAAGTGATGCGTTAGTACGGGTTCTGTCTTGTTGGTCAACAACTTGGTCCCAGTTACGAGGTAGATAAACATTAGATTCTAAAACTCCGTCATTTCTATTCGAAAGTGTTAGACCTGGACGCCACCCCGCCGTTTGAATACGGTTAATTTGAACTTGACGCTCTTGATGAGATACCGCAAGTAGCAAACCAAATTTATCGTCAGCGAATGTGTTGCTAACTAAGAAAGAAGCTTGTGGAGACGTTTCTTCAGAAAGAGTTTCATAAACACCCTTCACGCTTCCTACCGCCTGGAAACCGTCATAGTCGAACGGACGAGCAGTTGATACGTTGATGGTAGAGCCGATGCCACCCGATTGAAGGTTGGCAACGCCACTTTTGTAGATACTTGCGCCAGTGATTTGGTCGGCAGCGAGTACATCGAAATTAAATGCACGGCCAGCGTCGTCAGTAGCGAGCTGACGACCGTTTACAAGTACAGTGTTAAACTGTGGGCCGAAACCACGTACCGTAACTTTTTGACCTTCACCACCGTTACGGTCAATAGAGACACCAGTGATACGCTGAAGTGATTCAGCAACGTTTAGATCTGGGAATTTACCTAAATCTTCCGCTGCGATACCGTCTGAAACAGCGAGGTTTTCTTTCTTATCAGACATTGCTCTTTTCAAGCTGCTTACAATGCCGCGAACTTCAATAACTTCAACAGGTGCATCGTTTACACTTTGAGTGTCAGCATCTTGAGAAAATGCTACTGGTGCGTGTAGGGCAGAGGCGATTGCAACACCTAAAAGTGAGCGTTTCGCAATTGGGCCTAACTGTGATGTGTTAATTTTATGTGTCACTGTGTTTTCTCCGTGAGTAGGCTACGTTTTAACGTACTTTGCACTTAAATTACGTTGTTTAGTATGTGCGGATCAAGCTTATTAACATTACTTTTACACATTTAACGTTATATTTTCTCGATTATTATTTGTAACTTTATGAAAAATATAGCATTTCTATTTTAAGGTAAAAGGTGAAACGTTTACCTTAAATGTAATACTAGCACAAAATGATAATGTAATTACAATGTTATAAAATTTTTTTTGTATAAAAAAAGTGCTGAATATAACCGCACTTTATTAACAATAAGAAAAATAAGAGAAAATTAGCTACAGCGGATACGGTCCACAGCGGCTTTCCAACCATCATAGGCCTGATCACGCTCTTGCTTTGATAGTCTTGGGGTGAAAACGCTATCACTTCTCCAGCACTGAGTTAAATCATCAATACTGCTAAACACGCCTGCTTGTAATCCGGCAAGGAAGGCTGCGCCTAACGCAGTTGTTTCGGTAATTTCAGGTCGCTCTACTTCAGCACCCAATATATCTGACAAAAAGCCCATAACCCAGTCGTTACGCGACATACCGCCGTCTACACGTATATTCGTAGGGCGAGCTCCGTCGCTTTCCATCGCTTTTTGAAGGTCTTTGGTTTGATAGCAAACCGATTGCAGGCCTGCGGCAACGATTTCGCTTATTCCTGTATCACGGGTAAGGCCTAAAATGGCGCCTCGAGCATCTGGGTCCCAATAAGGCGCGCCTAAGCCGGTAAATGCGGGAACTAAAAATACACCGTTATCTTCTCTAGCGCGCTGTGCTAAAGCTTCAGATTCTGCAGCATCATCAATAAGCTTTAATCCATCGCGAAGCCACTGCACGGTGGCGCCAGCCATAAAGATGCTGCCTTCAAGGGCGTAGGTTGTTTTACCATCAAGGCGATAACCCACGGTTGTAAGCAAGCGGTTCTTTGACTGAAGAGGGGCGTCGCCGGTGTTAAGGATCATAAAGCATCCGGTTCCGTACGTACTTTTCGCCATGCCTTTTTCAAAACACGCCTGACCCACAAGTGCTGCTTGCTGATCGCCTGCAACACCCTGAATAGGGATAGCTTTTCCGATGATGTCTTCCTTAATTATCCCGAAATCCGCGGCACAGTCCATAACTTCCGGCAGCATTGAAGCTGGGATGTTAAATTTATTAAGGAGCTTTTCATCCCAACACTGATTATGGATATTAAACAACATGGTTCTAGACGCATTTGTGGCATCAGTTTTATGTGATTCACCGCCCGTTAAGCGCCAAATCAAATACGTATCGACAGTACCAAACAGAAGCTCGCCGTTTTCTGCCTTTTCTCGGGCACCTTCCACGTTATCTAGTATCCATGCGACTTTCGTTGCCGAGAAGTAAGGGTCAAGTAAAAGCCCTGTCGACTCTGTTATGTACGAAACGAATTCTTCGTCTTCGCTAAAATCTCTGCAATATTGCGCTGTACGTCTGTCTTGCCAAACGATTGCAGGGTAGACAGGCTTTCCTGACTGTTTATCCCAAACTAGCGTGGTTTCGCGCTGATTTGTGATCCCAATAGCAGCAATGTCAGACGGGGTTACGTTACACTTGTCAAAAACTTCTTTCAGGGTAGCGACAACGCTTTCCCAAATTTCTTCCGGGTCGTGTTCAACCCAGCCATCTTTAGGGTACTTTTGAGAAAACTCCTGTTGAGCGATGGCCTCTATACTGCCTTTTGCAGAGAAAATAATGCTGCGAGAGCTTGTTGTGCCTTGATCAATGGCAAGAATGTGTTGTCCCATAAGGTCACTCCTGAAGATAATTTTCATAGAGTTTGCATCATTTACAGGTGTTTAACAATGCCATATTTTCGAAAACGAACATTTGCTTTTCGTTTTGTTATGGGAACATTGAAGTTAAGCACGTATAATTGATGTAATTTTCTAATTCTGAGGACTCGCGATGAATCAAACGCAAAGACACGAAAAAATTGTTGGGCTTATAAAGCTACATGGTTTTATGTCTATTGATGATTTGGTCAGTGCTTGCGAAGTTACGCCGCAAACAATCCGTCGAGACCTTAACCAGCTAGCTGAAAATGGTGTGGTTAGCCGCTATCATGGTGGTGCTGGCCTTAACAGAAGTTGGGAAAACACGCCATATCAGGAAAGGAAAACCCAAAACAGCGAAGTCAAAGAGAAAATTGCTGAAGCAGTGGCTGCAATGATCCCTGACGGCGCATCGTTGTTCATTAATATCGGTACGACGACGGAAATGATTGCAACTAAGTTGCTCAACCACAAAAATCTTCACGTGGTAACCAACAATATTCACGTTGCTACCATTCTTTCGGCTAAAGAGGATTTCTCCGTCATTATTGCTGCCGGTGAAGTTCGCTATCGCGATGGCGGAATTATTGGCGAGGCGACCTGCGATTTTATAAGTCAGTTCCGCATGGATTACGGCATTATCGGTATCAGTGGTATTAGTTCGGACGGTGCACTACTTGACTTTGATTTCAGAGAAGTGAAAGTGTCCCAAGCCATTTTGGAACATACTCAACACGTTATATTAGCTGCGGACTACAGTAAGTTTGAACGCCGCGCAATGGTGGAGCAGGGGCACATTTCACAGGTTGATTGCTTGGTTTGTGATAAAACGCCGCCGCCCAGCATAAGCAAGATAATCGAAGAAAATAACATCACCTTTGTCAAAGCGTGACCATCTATTCACCATAGTTTTCCACTACTCTTAAACCTGTTCTCGGTTTTGGTCGCATTCTACTTTTTGGCAGCCTTCTTTAAACATTACGCACTGTTGCCGCAAGCGCTCTTACACACCACGTATTTTTCAATATAAATCAGTGAAATATTGCTGCGATTGGATTTGTTCATTCCTTTTAACTGCGAATTTTAACTTTCTTTAATGTTCGTAAATGTTCGTTTTGTGTTGACATGTTTTCTTTTTGCTTGTCAAATAGACAACCATATGAGGATATCCATATAAATACCACTAGAGGCAATGTATGAGTCAAAGCAATCAAACTGAACAGACAGTCGACGTTTTAGTCGTTGGCGGCGGTGTTAACGGCGTAGGCGTCGCGCTTGACGCTGCGGGACGCGGGCTTTCGGTTGCTTTGTGCGAGAAAGGCGACCTCGCAGGCGCAACGTCTTCTTCTAGCAGCAAATTGATTCATGGTGGGCTTAGGTATTTAGAACATTATGAATTTCGCTTAGTGAAGGAAGCGCTGGCAGAACGTGAAGTGTTGTTGAAGAAAGCGCCTCACATCATGTGGCCGTTACGATTTCGTTTGCCTCACCAAAAGCATTTACGCCCTGCGTGGATGATACGAATTGGTTTATTCCTCTATGACTCGCTGGCTAAGCGCAATATGTTACCGCGCTCACGTAAGCTAACGACCACCAGTGAAAGCCCGCTGGTTAGCGATATTTCAACGTGTTTTGAATACTCAGATGGTTGGGTAGATGACGCACGCTTAGTGGTACTAAATGCGCTAGCTGCCCAAGATCAGGGGGCGAAGGTATATACGCGTACTGAATGCGTTAAAGCTGAAAAGTTAGATAATTTGTGGAATGTGGAGCTTAAAACGTCTCAAGGGAAAACGTTTACAGTTAAAGCCAAATCAATTGTTAATGCGGCTGGGCCGTGGGCAGTATCGTTTCTAGATCGCTTGGTAAATATTCACAACCCCAATGCGATGCGTATGGTAAAGGGAAGTCACTTTGTCGTTCCTAAACTATATAACTCTGATGAAGCGTACATTCTGCAAAATAAAGACGGGCGTATTGTTTTTGTGATCCCTTACGAAGGTGATTTCTCACTTGTGGGCACAACAGACGAAGACTTTAAAGGTAATCCGTCTGACGCTGCAATTTCAAACGAAGAGACTGATTACTTAATTGATGTCGTAAACAACTACTTCAAGTCCAAGATAACACGCGAAGATATAGTCCATACTTACAGTGGCGTGCGCCCACTCTTAGAAGAGAAAAACGCGTCAGCACAAGAACTTACTCGGGACTATAAAGTAGAGCTTAAGGGTGAGGCTGGAAAGCCCGTATTACTGAATATCTTCGGCGGCAAGATTACAACCTATCGAAAGCTTTCAGAGCACGCGGTAGATAAACTTGTCTCATGTTTCCCGAAAGCGAAAAAAGCGTGGACCAAAGAAGTACCGCTACCAGGTGGTGCATTTGAGAGTCAAGAATCGCTAGTTGCTCAACTAACTTCCGAGTTTTCTTGGCTGGACAGCGCTATCGCTGAACGCTACGCAAGACAGTATGGCTTACTATGTTATAAGTTTCTTAAAGGTAAAGTGTCAGTAGATGCTATGGGGACTCATTTCGGGGCTGGTATGTATCAGGCAGAAGTTGATTACCTTATAGAGTGCGAGTGGGCTTGTTGTCTAGAAGACGTGATTTGGCGCAGAACAAAACATGGATTACGCTTGGACAAAGCCCAACAGGAAGTGCTGTCCTCTTATATCTCAACGAAAGTTTCTGGCGCAGTTCAATCGGATGAGTCTGTGGATGCTGTATTGGCAAGCGCCTAACCCGTGAAAAGGTACGCATTAGAAGGAGCCATCTTTGCTTGAAAAGCGATAAGGTGGCTCAATCGCCATTGATTAGCTAGCCCAACAGGATAAAGTAGACGACTCAAAATGAACATGGACGTGACAAACAATACTTCAGTCAAGGAAGTCGTACTTATTAGACACGGTAAGCCTCTCTCGGCGCATAATGACAAAGTAAACGCAGCTCAATATGCTCAGTGGGTGCGTAACTATGATAAATCGATACTCGATCCAACAAGTCACCCAAAGCTGAAGACCCATATCGACGACAGCTACATTGTGGTTAGCCCGTTACTAAGGGCTAAATTGTCTGCGGCTTATTACGGCGCGACTCAAATTGATGAAGAGTTGCCCTATCTTAAAGAAATGGATATTCCTTACTACAAACTTCCGTTCACCTTGCGCAGTTGGCACTGGGTCGTCTTAAGCCGTGCATTATGGTTTATAGGATTTAAAGGTCGATTTGAAAGTTTCAAAGCTGCCAAGCAAAGGGTTAATCTTGTTTCCGAGCGTATTGAAAAACTGTGTGAGAAACACGAGCGGATAGTGCTATTCGGGCATGGTATGACTAACTATTACACCCGAAAATCACTCATAAAAAATGGCTGGCAATTAAAGCAAAAAGACGGTGATTTTTGGGGAATTACGATATTGCACAGGCCGTTGCCATAATGCTGAGTCTTCGTTTTTAACCAGAAATTCTTAAGGTTTATTTATACCTACTTCATTTTTTCTTCAAAATGTCGATAAAATAGAACAATGCCTAACAAGCGCTAACGACTTGAACAAAGGCATGGGGAATCGACAATGAATAAAACCAACAAAAAGAAACCTTCCACGTCTAATGTTTTTAAGGCGGCTATTGCAGCTATTTTTGCAATTACCCTTGGCGTTACTATCAACTTTCTTCATACCGACGAGCAAGACACCACAACAATCGCATTTGCACTAAACCTAGATACGTTTAAGCGTCACGTCGTCTCGTCTCACTGGCAATGGCGAGTACGCCAACCCACTACTATGATAATGCTGATTCACTACAATGAGTCGGGCAAAGAAACGAACCGTACTCCGGTGCGAATGAATCACAACGGATGGCCGACCGCTGAGCTTTCTAGTGAAGGGTGTGAAAAAATATGGACGTCGCTAGTGGCGACACCACTGCGCGTGGACGGCTTTAAGATCCATGCCGACTATTACGCTGAACTTGAAGAGAACGAAGACAACTATTGGTGTCGCTTCAGCTTGAGCAGCGGCGCGTATTTCGACTATTTTCCTGCAAACGGAACAGTAACAAATTTAAGCGATTAAACTGGCCACATAAACGAACACGCACAATATAAGCCTATACTTATGTAGGTATTTGTTCTATTTAGATAATTAGTCTACTTTTGAGTTAATGCCATGTTACTCATTGGCGCCATAAGGTATTGTCGATTATAAGATAATACTCGGCATTAACGAATTAAGTAGATATATGCTTTCACGCTTATTTTCTTCGAAAAGTAACAAAACTAGCGTCACTGTAGGCGTATCGGTCTGTGCTTCTGAGCTACATATTGTGGCTATAGAGCGCAGTGGCGACGCTGTTTCACTTAATTCTGTTTCTTCAATTCCCTATGATCAGCATCAGCCTCTCAAGCAACAGCTATCGGCGGCGTTAAGCCCGTTTGCTAAGTCGACATGTAATGTTTCTATAGTGCTTTCACAGGATATGTACCACATGGTACAGGTTGATAAGCCAGAAATGGCAGAAGAGGACATTACAACGGCGTTACCGTGGACTCTTGGAGAGCTGGTTCCCTATGACTCCAGTAACATGGTTTTAGACTATGTCGATTACCCGGTTAAAAGTCGAACTGGCGGCCAAAAGATAGATGTATTCGCTGCCGAAAAGTCCCCACTTGCTGCCGTCGCAGCGAGCATGGCAAAAAAGAAAGACAAGCAGCTTACTCATATTCACACCAAAGAAGTGTTAGCAACTGAAATGGTGCCAAATGATGACTATGCGCGACTACTCATCATCCAAGAGCCCAACAGTGAACCGTTTTTAATGATAGTGCGCTCTCAGGCTATCTGGTTGGCACGTCGCTTACGTGGATTTGTAAGCAAAGTTAATGAGCAAACAGACCTGTCACAGCTAAGTGATACATTGGGATTAGAAATTCAGCGCTCAATGGATTTCTATGAGTCGCAACTTAAGCAGCCGCCTTTAAAAGAAATTCTGTTTAAAACTCAATTTGACTGCGTGCCAGTGATCGAACGGCTGAAGCCGTTTCAGCCCGCTGCTATGAATGTCTTTACTCCACAGCTTAATTTAGCCGATGTAGTTGAACCTGCCTGCCACTTTGCGTTAGCAAGTGCACTTGTTGCAGCGAGAGAGGTGGCATGAAAAGAACGATAAACCTCTATCAGGACTCCCTAAAACCAAAGAAAGAGCGGTTACCATTCTCGAAGGTACTTTGGCTTAATGGCGCGGCAATTGTTGTCATGTTGGTAGTGGTAATCGCGCTCAATATTACGTTGGGGGCGAAGCAGAAAAAGTTAAATGAAATAACAAACGCAATTAGCCAATTGAATGGCGAAATTAAAACCTTAAGCGCTGCACTCGAGAAGAAACGAGACACCCAGTCGCTTCAGCAACAGCTTGAAAAGGTGAACGCCAAAATTGACAACCGAAAACGTCTGTTGGCGTATCTCGATAGCGGAGAGTTGTCATTTGACGCAACAAAGTACGGCGAGGTGATGGACGACTTGGCTAATTTCCACAATCAGAACCTATGGCTGACGAGTATTGATATCGATACACAAACCATTCGCTTGTCAGGCCAAACCTTGGCGCCTTCATCTATACCAGTGTGGCTTAAAAAGTTGCAGCAGTCTCCGTTTTTCCAAGGTAAGTCATTTTCTTCAGTGCAGTTTGATGAAGTAGACGGCAAAGAAAACGTGAAACAATTCTTGATATCCACAGATTTTGAAGGAGACGCTGATGAATCAGTACCAGCAGCTCTCTGAGAAATTCTCCGCTCTTGAAAGCAGAGAAAAACAGCTAATTACATGGGTGAGTTTTGGTCTCATTATCTATCTATTCTTCTGGTTCGGTGTTTCGCCTGCACTTGATGACTTGTCTGCAACCGATAAAGCAGTCATCAGAAAGGAGAGCGAGCACAAAGCATTGGTCATTCAAAGAGATGCTATTCAAGAAGCGCTAACCATCGATTATACAAAGCGCACGCAGCTAGAACTCGATAAGGCCAGAAAAGACCTACTATCAATTGATGAGGCACTACTTTCACTTAATGAAGGGTTTGTCGCAGCCGATCGAATGCCTGAGCTGCTTATGACGCTTCTAAACGAAGAAGACAACGTACGTTTAGTGAATTTTAAGGTCGAGCCTACCGAAACAGTACGCTTTGGTGACGGTGAGTCTCAAAGCACACCGTTTTACCGTCATAACATGCGCTTAATTATTGAGGGAAGTTACTTTGACCTGCGTAGCTACCTAGCGCGCCTTCAAGCCGCCCCTGAAAAAGTCGTAGTAACAGATTTTGCTTACAACGTTGAAGCTTACCCAAGTGCCACGTTAGCGCTGGGGTTAGCAACGGTAAGCAATAATGAAACCTTTATCTCGCTGTAAGGAGAGAGTGTGAAACGGTTAAGAATTGTGGTCACAGCTTTAGCGATAGCAACATGCTTACCTGCAGTTGCGTCTGTCGACCCGACTAGGCCTGCAATCGCCAGTGCATCAGTGTCTAGCAATGATGAAGCGGTAGCAGGAGAGCTAGCACTTCAATCTATCTTTAAACGCAGTACAGGTTATAGCGCCATCATATCGGGTAAATCTTACCGCGTGGGCGACACACTGAACGAATACACCGTATCAAAAATTAACCCCAAGAACGTGGTTATCACTGACGGACGTCAGCAGAAAATACTAAGAATGTATGCATATGAAATTAAAAAATAGCCTCATTGTTAACACATTGGTTTTGTCTGCAGCGTTAGTTGTGGCAGGTTGCCAATCTTATGGTGTTGGCGAGGAAGTAAAACCTCATATTCGCGATGAACTAGCACGTTCTCAGAATACGACATCAAGTAAACCAACACCGCCCCCTCAGCTTAATCAAGAACTGCTGGCAGAGGTTGCCCGTTATCAAGCGTTACCTGCGCCAACATCACAGAAAATGTTTGCAGTTTCTGCTAACAATGTAGACGTGCGTCCGTTTTTCGATGCGTTAGTTGAAGACACACCCTACAGTGTCGCCGTTCATCCTGCTGTGTCAGGGCAAATTAGTTTAACGCTCAAAGAAGTGGCGTTAGAAGATGTGTTAACCATTATTTCGAGAATGTATCCGTTAGACGTGTTTTTGGAAGGAAAGGTAATTCAGGTTATGCCTTCTCAACTAAAGACGGAATCTATCCCGGTTAACTTTCTTATGATCAAGCGCTTCGGTGTATCTAACGTAAGCGTTATTGCCGGTGGGGTAAGTGAGCAAGACCAAAACAATGGTGGCAACAACGGTGGAATTAACGGCAATAATAATATTAGCGGGAACGCGCTAGGTGGTCAGGGTGGTTTTGGAGGCCAAGGCGGACTTGGCGGCAATAACATCCAACAGCTCAATGGCTCAAACATTCAGACTACCAGTGAAAACGACTTTTGGAGCGATTTAAAAGAGGCACTAAAAGTACTGGTCTCTCCAACAGAAGGTCGCCAAGTTGTGGTTTCACCCCAAGCAGGCTTAGTGACCGTTCGAGCATTGCCCAGCGAAATCGCAGTGGTGAAAGACTTTTTAAACCAAAGTCAAGAGAGCTTACAGCGACAGGTGGTATTAGAGGCGCGCATTATTGAAGTCACGCTAAACGATGGCTATCAGCAAGGCGTGCGCTGGGATCGTATTGCAAGCGGCTTGACGGGCGGCCTCAATTTCGGACTTAGTGGAGGCGCTGTGGCCGGTAATTATTCGGCAAGTGCACTACAACCCGTATTAGATACAAATGGCCAGCCCGTATTAGATACAAATGGGCAGGTGATTTTTAACAATGTGATTGACTCCCCCATTAATGCGGTTAACGGTATCGGTAATATTATTTCGAGCGCGATTGGCGGTGTATCGTCTTTGCGGATTGCTCGTGGCGATTTTGATGGTGTTATCAATTTGCTGCAAACCCAAGGCGACGTCCAAATGCTTAGTAACCCTCGCGTAACGGTAACTAACAATCAGAAAGCCGTTATAAAAGTAGGGCAAGATGAGTACTTTGTTACTGACGTGTCGACCAGTGAAGATCAAAGCGCGACACAAACCGAAAACGAAAATGACATCGAACTTACCCCGTTTTTTTCAGGTATTGCCTTAGATGTTACCCCTCAAATTGACAGAAGCGGCTCGGTTATATTGCACGTTCACCCATCAGTAACGGAAACGGCAGAGCAGACTAAAGTCATTCAGGTGGGCGATCAACAAATCTTGCTGCCACTGGCACAAAGTAATATCCGAGAGTCAGATACGGTAATTCGTGCCCGCGATGGAGAAATTGTCGTGATTGGCGGTTTGATGGAAACCGTTACCAGTGAGCAAGAATCAAAAACGCCTTTGTTGGGTGACATTCCATTCATTGGTAATGCGTTTAAAAACAAAGCCAAAACGCAAAGTAAGCGCGAGCTGGTGATCTTGATACGCCCATCAGTTGTGCAACCGGACACGTGGGAAAAACAACGTCTTCGCACTCAGTCATTACTTGATCAGTGGTATAGAAACTAATTATGTATCAGGGCTTTTTTCACTTCACAGATATGCCGTTTTCGCTTACCCCGAATACGGATTTCTTTTGTGCGCTTGCGCCACACAATGAAGCGTTAAAAGTCATATTATCAGCATTGAGTATGTCTGAAGGCTTTATAAAAGTAACCGGTGAAGTCGGTACAGGTAAGACATTGTTATGCCGTAAATTAATTAATCATCTGTCTGATAAATTTGTAGCCTGCTATTTACCCAATCCATACCTTTCGCCTGATGAATTACGCCAAGCATTTGCGAGGGAATTAGGTATTGTTACGGAGGGAAATAGTGATAATCAAGGCTTACATAATGCAATAGAGACAAAGCTATTAGCCCTTAAAAAAGAGGGGCGACAAGCGGTATTAATCATTGACGAAGCGCAGTCGCTGAGTTGGGATGCTCTTGAGATGCTGCGTCTTTTTAGCAATTTGGAAACGGAAAAAAGTAAGCTGCTTCAAATTGTCTTGTTTGGACAGCCTGAACTTGATGACAACCTGGCAAACCCTAAAGTAAGACAAATACGCCAGCGAATAAGTTTTTCCTACACTTTACGCACAATGACGTCAGCCGAAGTCGATTACTACATTGGTCACCGGTTGACGACAGCAGGTGGTGACGAGCAGTTGATATCTAGAGGACTGCGCGCATTTATAGCGTTGGTTACCAAGGGTACGCCTCGCTTGGTTAACATAGTTTGTCATAAGATTCTTTTGCGCGCATATGGTCAGGGCAAGGCGTCGGCGACCTGGTCACATACCCTAAGCGCCGTTTTCGATACACATGACTGTAAACGCAGACTTGTCCCAAGGCAGAGTCTTGTTATTTTGTCGCTTGCTGTGGTGGCAGTTGCAAGTGTACTGCATGTATACGGCGCAGGTGGCATATGAGTATTTTGAATGACACCTTAAAGACACTGGATGAACGCGATAAAAGTGAAGACTTTGGTTTGCCGCCAACCGTTGAAGTCAGTCAACGTCCAGTTTGGCCAAAAGCACTCATGATCATCGCCGTTTTGGTGTTTGTAGTATGGTTAGTAATTACACTTTTATCTGGTACTTCCCATCGCGAAAAAAATGAAGATGGATTAAGCACAACGGCCGTTTCAAGTGCCCCGAGCGTTAACAACCCGCCTGCTGAAAGTACAATATCAGAGCGCGTTGCCGATAGCACAGCAGATATAAATGCGCCGTCACAAGGAATGCAATCGACCCCGTTATCTGAAAGTGATATGGCGCTACAAAACCGTGCGTCAGATGTGGCTGAGTTGGTTTTCAATACCGTTGATGAGTCATTAGAAGATGATGAAGCTCAATACAGAAAAAGGGTTACAACTACGGCATCAGCAATCAGCACAGCTGATGATGTGAATGCGTCAAGCGTCAATAACAGCGCAAACGCCAGTAGCCCTCAATCAGAACTGTCTGCGGCAAGCTCGAAGGCCGCAGAGCCTAAACCCACAAATATCATAACCAGAGAGCCTGTAGTTGAGGTAGCACCTAAGTCACCTGAACAACAAAGTGCAGTGCATTTAGAGGCAGGACTTAAAGCGTATAACTTTGGCATTTTTGATGAGGCTCAAAAAAGCTTCACGCTAGCACTGGCAACCTTTCCGCACAATGACGAGGCGCGCAAGCAGCTGGCTGCACTTTATTTTGGACAAAACAATAATTTACAGGCACTGCAGGTACTTTCAGAGGGCATTGTGATCTCGCCTAGCGAATTAATTTGGCGAGAGCTAATGGCCAAAATTCTGGTGCAGGAAAGCCGCTTCGAAGAAGTATTGAATTTGATGCCTGATAGTTTGGATGCTAAAGCGTTAGCCGAAGGCCGTGCCGACTATCTAATTTTAAAGGGCACCTCTGCTCAAACCATCAATAAGTCAGATCAAGCGATATCTGCATTCAGCGCTATGACATCGCTACAGCCTAATAATGCGAAATGGTGGTTGGCACTAGGGGTGAATTATGACGCATTGGCAGATGAGCGCCTGGCGATATCATCTTATTCCAGGGCACTCGCCATTGGCGGGCTTTCCTCTGCATCTGCACAATATGCAAACTCGCGTCTAACTGATTTACAGGAGCAGCCTTAATGCGACCTCGATTAAAGATGCGCCTTGGCGACTTACTCGTTCACGAAAACATTATCTCCAGTGAGCAGCTTGACAATGCGCTTGCGGCGCAGCGAACGTCAGGGCGCAAACTGGGGGATACACTTATCGATTTGGGCTTTATTGGCGAACCCCAGCTTCTTCGCTTCTTGGCACAGCAGCTAAATATTCCTTTCTTGGATATAACACAGCGCCGTATAGATCCAGAGCAAGCTCAGCTAATCCCAGAGACTTACGCACGTCGCTACCGTGCCTTAGTGTTAGAAGCGGACGACGATGAAGTGCTGCTGGGCATGAGCGACCCAACGGACTTGGGAGGCTTAGACCAACTCGGCCCGTTAGTCGCTCCTCGAACCATTGAGCTGGCTATTGTGCAAGAGAACCAAATGCTAGAGGCATTTGATTCTGTTTACCGCCGTACCCAGGACATTGCGTCGTTTGCTGAAAAACTAGGTGAAGAGTATGCAGACGAGGCTGATTTTGAGTTGTCAGCCCTTGATGACACCACCTCGGATGCCACGGTCGTTAAGCTACTTCACTCCATATTTGAAGATGCCGTTCAAGTTAGGGCATCAGATATTCACATCGAGCCCGATGAAAAAATCCTGCGCATTCGTCAACGTGTCGACGGCGTTTTGCAAGAAAACACGCTCAACCAAGTGAAAATAGCGTCGGCGCTGGTACTACGACTCAAACTCATGTCTGGCTTGGATATATCTGAAAAGCGTATTCCACAAGACGGACGATTTAATATTAAAGTGAAAGGACACACCTTAGATGTGCGTGTGTCGACCATGCCGGTAGCCAATGGAGAAGCGGTAGTTATGCGTTTATTAGACCAGTCTGCTGGCCTACTAACGCTAGACCAAACCGGTATGCCCGATGCTATGGCAGAGAAATTTAGAGCTGCCATTAATCGTCCCCACGGTATGATCCTGGTAACGGGGCCTACGGGTTCCGGTAAAACTACGACTCTGTATGGGGCACTTAGCGAACTCAACAAGCCTGACCTTAAAATCATAACGGCTGAAGACCCCATTGAATACCGTCTACCGCGAATCAACCAAGTTCAGGTTAATGCCAAAATTGGGCTGGACTTTGCCGCCATTCTTCGCACTACGTTACGTCAAGACCCTGACATTATCATGGTGGGGGAAATGCGTGACCAAGAAACCGTAGAGATTGGTCTTCGAGGTGCATTAACCGGCCACTTGGTATTAAGTACGCTTCACACCAACGACTCAGTAACCAGCGCTATTCGCCTTATCGATATGGGCGCGGCGCCGTATTTGGTTGCTACTTCATTACGAGGAGTGCTTGCACAGCGTCTGGTTCGTAGGGTGTGTGAAAACTGTAAAGAAGAAAAGCCTGCAACCGCCCAAGAACAAGCGTGGGTTGGCTTCTTGAAGCCTGAATTAGCCGCTGCCACCTTCTACAAAGGGCGCGGGTGCAACAGCTGTAATCACACAGGATACAAAGGCCGGATAGGTGTTTTTGAATTTCTGGAAATGAACGAGGACATGATGGAGGCCTTGCGTGAAGACGACACGCAGGGCTTCGTAGATGCGACTAAGGCGAATAAAGACTTTGTTCCTTTATCTCACATGGCGCTGGACTACGCAGCTCAGGGCAAAACTTCTTTAGATGAAGTGTTCAAAGTCGCTGAATTCGTACCTGAAGTGGTGAATCATTAATGCCACAGTTCAAGTACGCAGGTAAGTCAACGCAAGGCGGGCCTCAAAAAGGGGTTATTGAAGCCGCGTCAGCGCAAGCCGCAGCACAAGCCTTGCTGTCACAAAACATTGTGCCTCTTACCATTGTTGAATCAAAAAAACGCAGTGCAGAAAATGAAGGAGACGGCTTCGATATCACGCGTTTATTTCAACAAAAGGTGGGACTGGATGAAATGATCATTTTCTCCCGCCAAATGTACTCATTGTTAAAGGCCGGTATTCCCATTATTCGCGCCATTAAAGGCCTAAGCGAAAATGCATCGCATAAACGCTTTCAAGAGATTTTGAAAGATATTGCAGACCAGTTAGAGCAGGGACGAAGTCTGTCTTCTTCCATGGCTAAATATGAAAAGGTGTTTACGAGACTTACCATATCCGTGGTGGTGGTAGGTGAAAATACCGGTAAATTAGACGACGTATTCCTACAGCTTGCCCTCTATTTCGAGCGCGAGCAAGAAACCCGCAAGCGCATCAAATCGGCGCTTCGCTATCCCACTTTTGTGTTAATTGCGCTAGCAATTGCCATGTTTATTTTGAATCTATTTGTTGTGCCAGTGTTCACCCAAATGTTTGAGCGCTTTGACACTGAACTTCCAATTATGACCCGCGTGTTAATTGGTACTTCCAATTTCTTTGTGAACTATTGGTGGCTGCTAATTATTGTGATTGTGGGAGGGGTTTTCGCTGTTAAACAATACGTTAATTCGACTAATGGACGACTCAAATGGGACAAATTTAAACTAAAGTTGCCTGTCGTGGGCAGCATTATTGAGCGATCATTACTTTCAAGATATAGCCGAAGTTTTTCAATGATCTTACGTGCAGGCGTGCCGTTAACCGCAGGGCTTTCACTTACTGCCGACGCCGTTGACAACGCGCACATGCAAAAGCGCATTAAAGAAATGCGTCAAGGGATCGAAAAAGGCGAAAGTTTGCTTAGAGTTTCGAAAAATAGCGAACTGTTTTCTACACTTGTACTACAGATGATTGCAGTAGGTGAGGAGACGGGGCGACTAGAACCGTTGTTAGAAGAAAGTGCTGACTATTACGAACGTGAAGTCGACTTCGACTTGAAAAGTTTAACGGCCAAAATCGAACCTATTTTGATTGGTTTTGTTGCGGTAATGGTATTGATCCTGGCGCTTGGCATATTTACGCCAATGTGGAACATGATGTCGGCGGTGAAAGGCGGCTGATAAAGCGCTTTATAACTGGGGAAAAGCGTGGCAAGCACCAAAACGCGGTTACTTAATTTTGTTGTTATAGGCGTATTGCTTGCTGTTATTGGGACAACATACGTGTTTTACGCGACACCAATTATTGATGAAGCGGAAAAGGTTAACAAAGAGAACGCGGTTGCACAGTTTCAGCGAGTGGTGATGTTAGCCAGGGCACAGTGGATAAAGACTAAGCAAGATACTGTGCTTATTTACGAAACTGAGTTTGACGCTGGTGGCAAAGTTAAACAGCACAAAGATGTGGCGGCAGAGCTATACATTAATGAAAAAGGCTGGCCCGAAGGACTTGAAAAAGAACAGGGGAATGCGTGCGAATACATGCTGACACTTGCAACCTTAAGAGAAGGTGAAGCGCTGTCAACAGTGACTGTAAGCGACCAGTATGCAAACGGTCACTTACAATGTGCATTCTTTTGGGGAAAAGAGATTTGGTTTGAATATAACGCTGGTAGCGGCGTTGTCAGGCAAAGAAACAGTTGATTAAACGGCGGCACAATTCGCCTTTATCGTCATCAAGGAGATGTTATGAACACCAAACAACAAGGCTTTACGCTAATCGAGCTGATAATTGTTGTAATCATTCTAGGGTTGCTTGCGGCCACTGCATTACCACGCTTTATTGATGTTACTGATGAAGCTCGTGAAGCAAGTGTTGAAGGTGTTGCCGGTGGTTTTGCCGCAGCGGTAGGTCTTGTAAGAGCGCAGTGGGAAGTTGAAGGCCGTCCGAGTGGAAACAATGGAAATGGGAACGGCACTGTAGTCACTTACGATCAAACGCAAGTAGGGGTAGACGGCACCATTGGTTACCCAACGGGAAGCTCTACAGGCAACACACTTATTTCTACAGTTAACGACACTGAATGCAAAAACGTATTTGACCTAATTCTTCAGTCAGCACCAACAAACACAACGTCGACGAACGACACCGTTGTTGCTGATTTCAGATATGCCGTTCGTGAGGACGACTCAGGTGCAAATACACTTTGTGTTTACTACTTAGTTGAATCTATGGGGTTGCCTAATAGTTCAGCACCAGCAGACGGCACACCTGACGGTACAACGTACGACGGTTTTACTTATAACCCAGCCACTGGCCAGGTTACTGTTTTTTAATTAATACTCAGGAAGTTTGATTATGCAAAAAGTATCAACACAAAAGGGTTTTACCCTAATCGAGTTAATCATTGTAATTGTATTGCTGGGTATTCTAGCGGTAACCGCAGCACCTAAGTTTTTGAACCTTCAAGATGATGCACGTGACTCTGTATTGGAAGGTATTGCAGGTTCTCTGGAGTCTGCTTCATCCATTATTTATGGTAAGGCATTAGTTCAAGATCAAGCTGGCGCGACTGGTACAGTAGTGCTGAATTCCACAACTTCTGTAACAACGGTTTTTGGATACCCAAATGCTGAAGTTGCAGCGAATATCACCAATGTCGTTGACTATGATACGACTGAGTATGCAACGGCTCTGATTACTGCTGACCCAGATTCTATTCTTGTATATTACACTGGATTTGGGGATTATTTGAACACACCTCCAACGGCAACAACGGCTAGTTGTACGGTAGTGTATACAAATCCAGAAGTAGCGGGCGATCGCCCTGAAATCACCGTCAACACTTGCGTCCAGTAATGTGAAGAAAAACGGTTTTACACTAGTAGAACTTATTATAACCATATTGGTTATTGGGGTGCTGGCGGTAACCGCCGCACCTCGCTTTCTTGGTAGCGACACCGAAGAAGCTATTGCGCTTCGCGACAGAACCCTTCAGCTTGTGCGCAATATGCAACTTCGTGCCATGCAAAACGTACAAGACTCCAGCTGCGTGAAAATAACGAGTACAGCTATTGCTCCCCCCGCTGGACACGACTGCGCAAACGCTCTTTCCACTGCGTTTGATGACGACCAAGTTGTCAATGCCTCTAATACTGATTTCACTTTTCAAACTGCAGATGAAAACGGCGATAGTTTTTCGCAAATTCGGTTTGACGGGTTCGGCCGACCAAGCAATATTGCCTGCTCAACTAACTGCAAAATTCAAATAAGTACCTTTGCCATGTGTTTGCAAAGTGAAGGGGCAATTTATGCGTGCTAGCGCAATGTTGCCTAACTTCAGAAAAGGCAGTGAAGGCTTTACTTTATTAGAGCTAGTAATTGGTATTGTTGTCTTCACTATAAGCTTAACAATAGTGCTGTCGCTTATTGTGCCTCAAGCTGAACAAACGGCTGAGCCATTTCGCCAAGTAAAAGCTGCTAAGTTAGGGCAGTCGTTAATGAATGATATCTTAAGTCGTTCGTTTGACGAAAACAGCGACCGAAGCCCACCTTTTGAAACCTGTAATACCAAAGGAAATTGCTCAACAACACTTGGTCCTGAAGAGGCGAGTGAAGACGACTATGACGATGTTGACGACTACAACGGTTATGTCGTGGGTAATGTGGGCGGTAACTATAACAATTTTAGCTTTTCCGTAACGGTAGATTACGACAGTGACTTAGACGACAGCACGCCAACTGATGGGCAAACTTTCAAGCGTATTGATATAGCCATTACCGCTCCAGACGGCCAAATATACAATTTTAGCGCTTACCGAGGGAGCTATTAATGTCCCTACCAAAAGCACAGTGCCAGCGCGGTTTTACACTTATAGAGCTTATTTTGGTGATCACTATATTAGGTGTAATTAGCGTATCTGTGGCGCAAGTGATTTCACTCAGTGCCCAAATTTACATAACAGGCGCAGAGCGCACTCGGCTTGTTTCAGACGCGCGCTTTATTATTTTGCGACTGGAAAAAGAGCTGCGCAATGTGGTACCCAACTCTGTGTCATTCGATTCGAGTTTAGGATGCCTTTCATATTACCCTATCAAGGAAAGCGGCACCTACGTTGGTGATGCGTTTAACAACATTATGCACGTAGTCGTGTTTAATAGTCAGTTAAGTAAGGGCGACACCCTCGTTATATACCCAACGAATCCACAAAGCGTGAATGATAACGGGCGAACAATTATTACCGATCCGTTATTGACTGATAGTAATCAGTACGACCTCACGCTTAGCGCCGCGAACACACAATCCTCACCAGGCAAACGCTTCTTTGTTCCTGAAACGCAAGTGACAATTTGTAGAACGTCTACAGCACAAGGAGAACGCTTGATTAGAACGCAGGGTGCTACATCCGGCGTTCTTGGAACCAATGTGGCGTCGTGGAGCGCGAATGTGGTCACCGCGGGTTTACGCCAAAATGGCTTAATTGAGCTACAAATGACGTTAGAAAGCAGTGATGACGAACAAATATCGGTTGTACATGAGGTGCATTTTCCCAATGTGCCATAGTAAAGCACGCCAACAAAAAAAGTATCGTATAGGCCAACGTCCTGTTGGGTTGTCTGGTTCTCCTGCGCGCCAACAAGGCTCAACCACCGTTGTAGCAATTATCATTAGTATTATACTTTTAGGTCTTGGTATTGCGCTGTCTAATCAAATCTCATCGAATATTCGCCAGCAATCCATTGAATATTATGGTGCTCGCGCCTATTTAGCAGCGCAGAGCGGGATGGAAGTTGCGGTTTCCCGGTTAGTTGAAATCCAAGACCGAACATGCCCTTATCAGACCGAAATAATGTTTACAACAAGTGGTCTTAAAAACTGTAAAGCGGACATAGAGTGTATAGGTCCTGCAGTAGCACCAGAACCGGAAGTTACCTCTGATGCAGTGGAAGTCTACTTGCTGACATCGGAATCTAGTTGCTCTGCGGGACAAATAGAAACATCGAGGAAAGTAAGCGTTGTAGTAAGGCAGGACCAATGATGAACTTAAAGTCTATTTCGCTGTTTTGTTTGTTTCTCACGTTATGTGTTGCACTGCCCGTGCAAGCCGTCCCTCAGATCGAAGGCAGGTTCATCGAGCTTCAAAACACCTACAGTAAAGCAGAGTGGACAACCATTAGCTTTTCACAGGTATACGACGAGCCGCCAGCAGTGTTTATGCTCTCTACCAATCAAGGTAGCAACCCAGCGATTGTCAAAATTCGCAACGTTACCCGCACAGGTTTTGAAGCTTTGCCCCTTGAGCCTTCTGGAGAAGATGGTCCGCATATCACGATGGGAGCACATTACTTAGCGATTGCGTATGGCGTTCATGAATTTCCTGACGGTGATATTGTTGAAGTCGGTAAGATGGAGCTCGGAGGGGGGGCTATTCAGGCATCGACAAGCTCTCCTTGGTATGAACCTAACGGCCCCTTAAAGGTGGGCGAAGAAAATGCGAGATATGCTCGCGTTTCACTTGAAACTGATTTTGGTGAACAGCCTGTTTTCTTTCACTCTATTCAAACGTTAAATAACCAAGTTGACGTTAATGGAAAGAAGCCACCCAACGAACATTTGTTACCGTTTCTAACTATTGCAGCAAAGTATGAAGCACCGTCTTATTTTATGGCGTTGGAAGCGTCTGAAACAGATTATGCGCCAGTTACACGCAATGAAACGGTAGCTTACATGGCGACAACAGAGGGGTTCAATCGTAGATTTTTCGATGACAATGGTATTGAAGTGGTTTGGGAAGCCGATTTTGCCGACGTACGCATACAGGGGTGGGACGATGGTTGCTTTCGAAATGACTTTAAAAATAACTATGCGCAAACTCCTTTGGTTGCAGCCAGTAAAATAAGTAGAAACGGCGGCGACGGCGGTTGGCTTCGCAGCTGCGGCGTAAGCAAAAATAGGCTTGGACTGCGTGTAGATGAGGATAGAAGCTTAGACTCTGAGCGCAACCACACTGAAGAAGACGCTAGCATTCTGGCTATGACTTCAGAGTTTGTGTTTAGTGGCGAAGTTCCTAGTTGTGATGACGCCTTTCCTGGCGCGGTTGCCGCTTTTAGTGGTTCTGCAATTTCACTCGCAGCTGGTAGCCGAATGATTGATGAGAATGCAGGTGTGTTGTCAGCACAGCAGTTTATCACCGATGCTACAAGTGGATCTGCAGACTACCCAAAATGCGGACAGAACCCTGTCGACTGTACCGTGAACAACACAGATGCGCTTACCGACTCACAAGCGAGAGCGATACCAACAATTACCATTGACGATAGCGGCCCAGAGATAGCAGAAGGGGATTTAGCGGGGGATTATTATTTTAACCGTCAACTGGTAACCATGGCGGCGGGTAACTACAACGTAATTGCACCCACGCGAATTTATGTTTCTGACCCGGGGGACAATATAGGTGGCGTTGCTACAAAGTTCACCATGGTGAACGCAAATATCACTGTCGCTGAAGGGGCTTATCTCGCTATTTATGTCGATGGAGATGTGGTCATCGATGGCTCAAACCCCAACGCATTGGTTTTAGCAAAAGGTGAAATAACCTTTGCCAATGTGTCTGAAGGCACATTGAGAGGCCGCTTTACCGCAGGAGGTGGCGTCGGCTCACCTGCTACTCTGAGGGTGACGGCTAGTGAAGTGCCAAACAATATTCCTGGCATCTGCGGTCGGGAAGTCATTGAAGTACTGAATCACTATCGTTTTGAACTGGCTGATAACAAGGGTAGCAGCTGCGCCGCGAAAGAAGTTACCCTAAAAGCCTGTGCAGACGTCAACTGTGATTTACTCTACTCTCAGCCATCTACAGTCAACTTAGTGCCCGTTAATAGCGGTAACTATCGATGGTCGCCTGACGACAGCGTAACGTTTATCGGGCAGACCTCGCTAACACTCGATAGCCTAAGAGGCGCAGATCCTGAACTTGCTACTTCGGGAGAAAATCCATCTTCTCAATTGCGTTGCTTTATCGGTGGTAAAGAAGTGAATTTAGGTAGCTGTAAAATAAAGTATGAATCCGACGGGCTGGTGTTTAAGAATATCACTGATGATTCAGAAACCATCGTTACTCAGCTTTCTGGTAAGCCTTCAGACACTGGCTTTAACAGCAAGACCTATGCAATCGAAGCATGTGGGAATTCTGACACGCTAAAAAATCAAATTGTCGATGTTGAATTAAATTATAACTGTTCTAGTTCGAGCAATTGTTCTAACACCCTACTGCTTATCAATAACGGTAATGAACATCAACTGGGGCTAACCCCACGCACCTTTCCAATCCAATTTGATGCTGACTCGCGAGCAGCCTTTACAATTCAATACCCAGATGCGGGAGAGTTGTCGTTGTCAGCAGACATAACTAATCGAAGCGGTATTGCAGGTTCTTCTAATACTTTTAAAGTGCGTCCGTTCGGCTTTGCTATGAATATCTTAAATGATAGCGGCACGAGCTCCAATCTTAACGGTTACGCGAATAGTGCGAATGGTTCGCTGCTCAAACTGACAGGGGAAGACTTTGTCTTAGGCTTGCGAACAGTACAGTGGGTCGATGGTGAAGACAGTAACGACGATGGAATACCAGATAACTTTGCAGCACTGGAAAACAATAATACCGCGGAGCATTTTTCAGGTAGCGCGTTGTTAACACCCTTAAATATACTTCCTAGTGGCGGCGCAACGGGTACATTGAGCGTGCCCAGTGTTTTATTTAGCGATGAAGGTAAAGTTAACGTTGGTATTAATTACGATGAGGTAGGTACAATTTCCATTGCGGCACAGAGTACTTATTTGTCAGATACCACCGTGCAAGGGCTGGTGCAAAACGTTGGGCGTTTCGCACCTTCTAATTTTGCCTTGAGCGGAAGTGTTGAAGCAGCATGTAACGTCAATGGTGCATTTAATTACTTTGAACAACCTATAAGTGAAGTGAGCTTCTCGCTAACCGCACTTAACCAAAATGGCAGCCGCACCACAAACTACTACGATGGTTTTGATAAGCTAACCAGTCTCGGTTTGCAGGTTGAGCATGACGGCAATTTGCTAAACCGTTTGGAAAATATCAACTCGATAGGCTGGCCTCAAAGCGGAGCGACAGGACAAATTACTTTCTCTGATAATGACATTGCATTTAGCCGCTTAGGTAGCGCAACACTGGACGGGGCATATATCGATGCCGCTGTCGTGCTGGTGGCAGACCAAGCACAAATTGAGGGCGCAAACTTCAATGGACTTTCTTGTTCCGGTCAGTGCGTTGATGATTTTGGTGATTCAATCAGCTTTGCCTACGGTCGCGCAACGTTGATAAATAACTACGGTGCAGCCGACGAAGCGCTTTTGTTACCGCTTCGCACTCAATATTGGGACGGAAATAATTGGCGAATTAATAAGTATGACAGTTGTACGGCTTATGATCACGACAACGTGAATGACGAATCTGGTGAATTGGTTTCTTCGGGGGAAGAGTCATTAAGTGAAGGAGCCTATAGAGATAGTGACGGAATACGCCTGTCATCACCAAACGGTGCTGGCAATTATCCTGTTAGTTATACGCCTGATGCTTGGCTATTGTGGGATTGGGATGGAGATGGCGAAGCTGATAACCCTCCAAACGCAACGCTCACGTATGGTGTGTATCGAGGAAACGACAATATCATTTACAAGCGCGAGAAAATCAATAATTAGCAAAGAAGGTTATCCGGTTTGGTCTTAACGCTAGCTGCGTAGCACACCGTAGTGGCGCCAACATAAAGAGATGTAAATTATTAGCAAATTGTTTTTGAACCTTCTAATTTTCACAGGGTCACTATGTGGGTCTAATTTTAAAATTATTTGGAAACGCGTGTGTGGTATCCCTTCATGGGTAAGGCGCTAAAACTACTAAGCAAAAATGCAGTTATTTCGTCACTTAATTACAGCATTACTTGCCCAAAATAGCCCCCATTGCTAAAGTGTGCGAATAAATATCGACTTCACGTTAAAGCGTCGCCATCTCACCTTTGCAAATACGCGTTAACACAGAAACAGGAATACACTCTTCATGTTTAAAAAGCTTCGAGGCATGTTCTCTAACGATCTGTCCATCGACCTCGGAACAGCTAATACGCTGATTTATGTAAAAGACCAAGGTATTGTTCTAAACGAGCCTTCAGTAGTAGCTATTCGTCAAGAGCGCGCGGCAGGTCCTAAAAGTGTTGCCGCAGTGGGTGCAGAAGCTAAGCGAATGCTTGGTCGTACGCCAGGTAACATTCGCGCCATCCGTCCCATGAAAGATGGTGTAATCGCCGACTTCTACGTAACTGAAAAAATGCTTCAGCACTTTATTAAGCAAGTGCATGACAATAACTTCTTGCGCCCTAGTCCTCGCGTACTGGTATGTGTGCCGTGTGGTTCAACCCAGGTAGAGCGCCGTGCAATCAAAGAGTCAGCGCTTGGCGCGGGTGCACGAGAAGTATTTCTTATTGATGAACCTATGGCTGCGGCAATCGGTGCAGGTTTGCCAGTATCTGAAGCGCAAGGTTCTATGGTGGTAGATATCGGTGGTGGTACTACTGAAGTTGCTATCATCTCACTAAACGGCGTGGTTTACTCATCTTCTGTGCGTATTGGTGGTGATAAGTTCGATGAAGCTATCATTAACTATATTCGCCGTAATTTCGGTTCACTGATAGGTGAAGCGACTGCTGAGCGTATCAAGCATGAAATTGGTGCAGCATATCCGGGCGAAGAAGTTCGCGAAATTGAAGTGCGCGGCCGTAACCTTGCTGAAGGTGTACCTCGCGGATTTACGCTAAACTCAAATGAAATTCTTGAAGCACTTCAAGAGCCGCTAACGGGTATCGTTTCTGCTGTAATGGTGGCACTAGAACAGTCTCCGCCAGAACTGGCTTCTGATATCTCGGAGCGCGGTATGGTGCTAACCGGTGGTGGTGCACTTCTAAAAGACCTAGATAGGCTACTTATGGAAGAAACAGGAATACCAGTAGTTATTGCTGATGATCCGTTAACCTGTGTAGCACGCGGCGGTGGTAAGGCTTTCGACATGATTGACCTTCACGGTGGCGACCTGTTTAGCTACGAATAAACAGGAAAGGCAACCGTAAGGTTGCCTTATTTGTATCATGGATACTATTTTTACCCGCGGCCCTTCGTTAAATAACAGGCTTACACTGGCGCTTGTGCTGTCGGTGATTCTGATATTTGTCGACCATAAGCTAGACGGTTTCAAATCAACGCGGGTTTATCTCAACTCATTAATGAGCCCACTTCAGTATTTAGCAAACCTTCCCGGTTTAATGCTAAATGAAAGTGCCCAGCGCCTTACCTCTCAAAAGCAATTGCTGGCCGAAAACCAGAAACTTAATAATCAGCTGTTGTTAATGAGCGAAAAGCTCCAGCAGTTCGATGTAATTGCGAAAGAAAACGCGCAATTACGAGAGTTACTGCAGGCACCTATTCGGGTTTCTTCTCGAAAAATGGTTGCTGAGTTAATGGCGGTGGATAAAAACCCGTACAGCCAGCAGGTGGTTATCAACAAGGGGGCGATAGATGGCGTATATCTGTCTCAGCCAGTTATTGATGATAAGGGCATAGTGGGTCAGGTAATGGAAGTTGGGTCTACAAACAGCCGTGTATTGCTGATTGCCGACGTTACCCACGCTATTCCTGTGCGATCTCTTCGAAACGATATTCGCTTTATCGCAACCGGAAGCGGCGCACTAAACGAGCTGTATCTAGAGCATGTTCCTCATAGTGTCGATATTCAAGAAGGTGACACATTAATTTCGTCTGGCTTAGGAAAAGTCTTTCCAGAAGGTTACCCTGTGGCAAGAGTGTCACAAGTCGTCCGAGATGAAAGCCGCCCTTTTGCTCGTGTTATTGTCACACCTTTAGCAAACCTAGACAGGCTTCGACACCTATTGCTGTTATGGCACACGCCTGAGTCAGAAAATGAGTCTGATGCTAACTCAACTGACGACACTGATAAGCCAGCTGTAAACGAGGAAGAATCTTCAGATGCGTAAACGCAACCTCGTTATATGGATTAGTCTGTTAGTTGCTCTGGTACTGCAAATTGTTCCACTGCCCACTCAAGTAGATGTGTACCGCCCTGACTGGGTGCTGGTTGTATTAGCATATTGGAGCATGGCGTTGCCCCACAGAGTGAATGTGGGTGTAGCCTTCTTAACGGGCGTAGCCATGGATGTATTGGTAGGCACAACCTTAGGTATTCATAGCCTTGGGTTGAGTATATGCGTATACGTATTAGCGGCTAACTACCAACGGTTGCGTAATTATTCTGTATGGCAGCAAGCCATTATTATCGGCCTACTATCGGCGCTATATCACTTACTTACATTTTGGGTGCAGCATCTACTGACTGATATTTATTTCCAAGTCGATTACCTGTGGCCAGTGATAACGTCAATGGTGTTGTGGCCGTGGGTATTTTGGCTGCTTCGACGCACGCGCAGACAGTTTTCAATTTCGTAACCCGAACACGTTCTCGATTAAACCAAAGGTAAGCCAATGACAAAATCGGTAGTGTTAGCGTCAGCCTCTCCACGACGCACCGCTTTGCTCAAGCAAATGAACATAGCCCATACAATACAGCCTGCCGATATTGACGAGTCGCCCCGTGACAACGAGCCACCGATGGAGCTTGTAGCAAGGCTTGCCAGTGAAAAAGCCCAAGCGGTGAAAGCATACCTTGAGGATCAGCAGGCAATGACCGACGACAAGGTTATTCTGGCCAGCGACACCCTAATATCGTTTAACGGACAAAGTGTTGGCAAGCCAGAAGATAAAGCAGATTCTAAGCGCATCCTCACTATGCTTTCTGGTAAAACTCATGACGTCCTTACCGCTATTTGTGTGCTTGATAACGTTCAGCAACAGACTCAAGTAATTACCACATCTGTGACTTTTGCAGCATTGACGGATGAGCAAATTGACGCATACTGGGAAACAGGAGAACCTGCCGACAAAGCAGGGAGTTACGCTATTCAAGGTATTGGTGGTGAGTTTGTAGTTTCCATTAACGGCAGTGCAAGTGCCGTAATAGGCCTACCACTGTACGAAACCCGCCAATTACTTAATGCATTTGGAGTTGTGTCGTGAGTGCTGAACTGCTTATTAACGTTACCCCGTCAGAGTCACGGGTGGCGCTTATTGAAAACGGAATACTGCAAGAAATTCACGTAGAGCGTCATACCAAACGCGGTTTGGTTGGCAATATCTATCGCGGTAAAGTTAGCCGTGTATTACCGGGAATGCAGGCAGCATTTGTTGATATCGGTTTAGAAAAGGCCGCCTTCTTACATGCATCTGACATTGTCATTCACAATGAAATTGCTGAAGAAGTCTCGGCAAGCCATATTCAAAAGCAAGACATTCGCGAGTTGGTGCGAGACGGTCAAGATATTGTGGTTCAGGTAGTGAAAGATCCTATCGGTACCAAAGGCGCACGCCTTACCACAGACATTACTATCCCCAGCCGTTATCTTGTATTTATGCCTTCGGTGACTCACGTAGGCGTATCTCAACGCATTGAAGAAGAAGCAGAAAGAGAGCGCTTAAAGTCGCTGGTGCAAGAGTTTTGTGATGAAAACGGTGGCTTCATTCTGCGTACTGCGGCTGAAGGCGTGGGCAAAAACGAACTGCAGTCCGACGCAGCATTTTTGCGAAGGCTGTGGGATAAAATTCAGTCGCGTATGAAAAAGCGTAAGTCGAACGTGCTTTACGAAGACTTACCGCTAGCACGACGAGTGCTACGCGACTTTGTTGGTACAGAGCTCGACAGAATTCGCATCGACTCGAAACTATCATTCAATGAACTTCACCAGTTCACCAAAGAGTACGTGCCTGAAATGAACGGCAAGCTCGAATACTACCCGGGTGATAGACCTATTTTTGATTTATACGATGTGGAAAATGAGGCGCAGCGAGCCTTGGAACGCCGTGTCGATTTAAAATCCGGCGGCTACTTGATCATCGATCAAACCGAAGCGATGACCACAATCGATATTAATACGGGCGCATTTGTTGGCCACCGGAACTTAGAAGAAACGATTTTTAACACCAATATTGAGGCGACGCAGGCAATTGCCCGTCAGTTAAGATTGCGCAACTTGGGTGGGATGATCCTTATCGACTTCATCGATATGATTGAACCAGACCACAAACGACGTGTCTTACACTCATTAGAGGTGGCGACGAACAAGGACAGAGCCAAGATAAATATTCACGGTTTTACTGCACTAGGGCTAATTGAAATGACCCGTAAACGCACCCGTGAAAGCATTGAGCATATATTGTGCGGAGAATGCCCGGTGTGTAAAGGGCGAGGCACGGTAAAAACCATTGAAACCATTTGCTTTGAAATTATGCGTGAAATTGTACGGGTGAATCGCGCCTACGACGCAGACAAGTTTGTGGTTTACGCTTCACCAAAAGTGGCGGAAGCCTTAATGGGCGAAGAGTCTCATATGCTGGCAGAACTGGAAGTATTTGTGTCTAAACAAATCAAGGTTCAAACAGAAACATTGTACAATCAGGATAAGTACGACGTCGTCATGATGTAATGCATTAACGTATACAAAGGCAAAATGTGACAAATTTTTCGTCGGTAGCCGCTTATCTACTTAAGAAGTTTTGGCTGCTACTCGCCGTATTGCTTGTACTTTTCGCGCTTGTTTTAAGCGCTGCACGCTATGCTCTGCCGCATATTGAGCACAACAAACACCTGTTGGAAAATTATATTAATGAGCAGTATGGCGTAAACCTATCCATCCAAAGTGTGCATGCTGTTTGGCAGCGCAATGGTCCAAGTATTGTGCTCAATTCGGTGTCGTTGGCTAAAAACGATGCTTCCCCTGTTGCATTGGATATCAGGCAAATCTACGTCGAGCTAGATTTTTGGGAATCGCTACGCCACCAACTTATCTCATCTACCCGTTTTGAGCTGCGTGGTCTTAAGCTTGATATTGACGCCGATCGCCTTTCTGGAGGCGATAAGAATAACTTCCCTGTAGTAAATGCACTAGAGCGTCTGTTTTTAGAGCAGCTTCAAAGCTTCTCGTTAGAAGACGGGGTGGTATCTGTCACTCACCTTAATGAAACCAATTCATTTGATATTGAAAGTTTATCGTGGAACAACCATGAAGAGCGACACCAAGGTTTAGGTCAGCTCAAGGTTGCAGATTTAGCGGCTAACTCGGCGTTGTTTATCATTGATATCACGGGCACGCGGGAAGACTTTGACGGCGTGTTTTACGCCAAAGCAGAAGAGCTCGATATTTCTCCGTGGGTTAGCGATCTCATCAAAACCAAGCGTCCACTAGCGCAAAGCCGCGCAAACTTTGAAGTATGGACTAACTTTTCTCAAAGTGAAGTCACTAGCGTACAAGCCGAGCTTAGTGAAAGCCTTTTAGAGTGGGGCAGTGGCCGCGCGAAAACGGTAACAGGTATCAGCGGAGGTAGTCTTCAGGCGTTGCCTAACGATGAGAACAGACAGGGAGGCTGGAATGTCCGGGTGGATCAATTGGTGCTTAAATCGAGCAACGAGACCCTTACAACAGATCTAATTGGCAGTATAAGTGCAAATGGTGACGCGCTGATCAACACCGTAAAGCCGGTGCAAATTAACCCCTTTCTGCTGTTGTTACCGCTTTTCATGGATGATACCAGTGAAGAAGAAATACGCGGGCTTAATCCAAAAGGCGAGTTGGCCACGTTGCAGATTCAATGGCACAACGGCCAGCCTTCTTTAGCGGCTAAAGTGCTAGATTTGCAGTGGGACAAAACAGATAAGGTACCAGGTCTTTCGTCGCTAGACGCAGACTTTTTCTGGTATAAAAATAATGGCGCTATCTACTTGGAAAGTGCGGATAGCTTACTAAGTGCCAACGGCGTAATTAAGAAAAACGTCAATATAAACCTGTTTAAATCTCAGTTTTATATTTACCCAGAGCAGATAGATAGCGAAGACAAGCAGTGGGTAGTAAAAGGCAGCGATATGCTGCTTGATAGTGATGCCGTTACTCTT
Source organism: Alteromonas sp. KUL17 (assembly GCF_006538305.1). Classification (NCBI taxonomy): domain Bacteria; kingdom Pseudomonadati; phylum Pseudomonadota; class Gammaproteobacteria; order Alteromonadales; family Alteromonadaceae; genus Alteromonas; species Alteromonas sp. KUL17. The sequence goes on along the minus strand of NZ_BJKJ01000013.1, from coordinate 20,279 downwards.
CGCCCGCAGTTTAAACTGAATACGTCGACAGGGTTTATGTCGCTTTATGTGGATGTAAGCCCATTGGCGTTAAATGAGGTGAGCAGTTTATTTCCCTCTTCTTTAATGGGGACCAATACCGATAAATACCTTACTCGCGCGTTTACAGGAGAAGGTGAAATCGCAAATGCGCGCGTGCTGTGGCATGGTCGCACGAGTGACTTCCCGTTTGACGACAACACGGGCATTTTTCAGGCGTATGTCGATATTGAGCATGGGGATTTTCTTTTTGCTCCAGACTGGCCGGCACTTAATAACTTAGACCTATCTTTGTATTTTGTGAATAATGCATTAGTGATGGAGAGCCCTAGTGCGACGCTTGCTGGTATGAAAATCAGTGATATGTCGGCTGCCATTCCAAGCTTTAGTCCAGATGCTCGCCTGATTATTTATGCCAATGGTACTGGCACTGGGGACGCGCTAACCGCGTTAATGATGGATTCGTCCCTTAAAAAATCTTTAGGCAAAGTACTTAACGAAGACGTGCAAATTGGCGGGCCTCTAACTGCCGACATAAAGCTTGATATTCCGTTTAAAGGCAAAGATGTGGTGGCATCGGGAACGGCGCACTTGTCGAATAACCCCGTTTTTGTTGCGACCACAAATATGCTATTTGATAAGGCATCGGGAGAGGTGTCATTTGTTAATGGCGATATAGACGCAAGTGGGCTTCAGGCGCAGTTTCTTAAACAGCCGGTGAACTTGTCGCTATCCGGTAGACAGAGCGACACGTACGACCTAAATGTAGAGTTAGGTGGACGATGGCATGTACATCCGCTCGCTAACTATGTGAATACAGACCTCACCGAATACATCGACGGCGAAAGTGATTGGAACACTACAGTTCAACTGTCGCTTTCGAACAGTGGGTTTAACTATACTGCCAATTTAACTGCAGATTTAACGGCGACACAAAGTGTATTGCCAGCTCCCTTCGATACGCCAGCGGGCAGCAGTTTACCGCTGCTTATTACCAGTAAAGGCGATAGCAAAGCATCAAATGTGGAGGCGTCACTTGGTGATAACATTCGTTTTGATGGCGTACTACCGCACAAAGAAATGCAGTTTTCACGTGCGCACTTGGCACTTGGCGAAAGCGATATAGCCAACATTGGTACAGGTTTTAGTATCAGTGCGAATCTAGCTCAAGCTGATGTGCAAGAATGGTTTACCACTATAAATATGTTACTTTCCGGTAAAGGGAAAGACACCAGCACCGCCGTTGCAAAAACAAATACTCAATCGAGTATCCAATCAAACGAAAGCAAAAAAGCGAATTTGTTTGGTACACCCTCGCGGATATTCGCCAAAGCCGACAAGCTAAATTTTGCTGGCCACAGTATTAAAGGTGCGCAGCTCAGTGCAACAGAACGCAATAAAGATTGGATCCTAGACTTAGCGTCGCCTCAGGCAAGAGCCACTATTCGTATTAATAGTGATTTAGACGAGCAGGGCATTGAGATAAATGCCGACTATTTATCATTAGAGAAACCTGTTGAAGCCGTGGTGACGACAAAAGCCGACTCAGAGAGCGGCGTTGAGTTAGCTACTAATAGCGCTATGCCAAATGAGGAAGGCGAGTCGCCCTACAATATTGACCCAAATACGCTACCGCCCATTTATTTTTATTGTCAGTCTTGTGGCGTGCACGGCATCGATTTAGGTGAAATTACCTTAGACATCGCGAAGGAAGAGAATGGTTTAGCCATTCGCCAGCTTCTAGTGAAATCTGATGAAACTAACGTTACTGCAACGGGTTATTGGAAGCACATGGGAGGCGAGATTCAAAGCGCGTTAAACGGAACATTAACGTCTCCCGACGTTGGGCAGATGCTAAAAGAGTACGGTGTTGAATCAGGTATAAAAGATTCTAGCGCAAATGTGGCGTTTGATATCACTTGGCCAAATGCGCCGATGGATTTCGGGTTTGAACAGCTAAACGGTAATGTTGAGTGGTCGCTCTCAGATGGGTATCTAACTGAGTTGAGTGATAAGGGGTCACGTATCTTTACCCTGTTTAGCTTGAACTCGTTAGTGCGGAAGCTCAGCCTCGATTTTCGAGACGTTTTTGCTAAGGGGTTTTTCTACGACGATATGGGCGGCACGTTAAGTATTGTTGATGGCAAAGCGTATACCGACGATACTGAAATTGACGGTGGTGCGGGCGAAATAGAGATCACAGGCTTCACAGACCTCAATACCGGTGGATTAAATTACAACGTATCGTTCGCACCGAACGTAACTGGGAACTTACCGTTTTTAGTGTATTTCTTGGCTACGCCGCCCACTGCACTCGCTGCTCTTGCCATAGACCAGGTGCTAACCTCTGCGAAAGTTATTTCGAATGTGAACTATCGCGTTACAGGCACCATAAAAGATCCTAAGTTCGACGAAGTTGAGCGCAACAGCAAAGACATCAGCTTACCTGCGCAAAATGCGCCTGTACCAGCCAACCCGCAAGACAGGCCATTAACGGAAGATGACGTACGCAGGCTTAAAATGGAGGTGATCGATGGTTAATTTAGTTGCATTACAAATGACATCTGCGCCAAGCGTGGAAGAAAATCTCGACACCGTTGCAAACGAAATGGCATCGGCAAAGATTGAGAAAGACAGTTTAGTTGTGCTTCCAGAGTGTTTTGCTTATTTCGGCGGTAAGGACAAAGGCCAACTTGCTGTGGCAGAAACAAAGGGCGAAGGTGAGATTCAGCGACGTTTGTCAGCGCTTGCTGCACAATATCAGTGCTATCTGGTTTCGGGTACGTTTCCAGTGAAAACCAATAGCCCAGAGAAGTTTTCTGCAGCCTGCATGCTGTTTGGCCCCAATGGTGATGTGTTGGCAGACTACCGAAAAATTCACATGTTCGATGTATCGGTTAACGACAACACGGGCAGTTATCGTGAATCGGCGACAACCGAAGCGGGCAGCAAGGTGGTGACTGTTGAAACGCCAATAGGCAACATTGGTCTTGCGGTGTGCTATGATGTACGCTTTCCAGGGTTATTTACTGCAATGGGCGATATCGATATTTTGGTGTTGCCAGCGGCCTTTACCCAGCGCACCGGAGAAGCGCATTGGCATGCGTTGTTGCAAGCCAGAGCCATTGAAAAGCAGTGCTTTGTGGTAGCTGCGAATCAAAGTGGTGTGCATGCAAATGGCCGTGAAACATACGGTCACAGTCTTGTATTGTCGCCTTGGGGGGAGACCCTTGCCGAACGCAAAACCGACGTAGGGTTAGTTTCGGCAAAAGTAGATATTGCAGAAAGAGAAACCATTAAACAGAATATGCCGGTTGCCGAACATAACCGATTCAGGAGTCACTTTGTCTAAATCTGTTGAGCGTCATTTATTATCTGACTCAGGGCTAGATATCTCTAAGCTAGAGCGTGCTTTAGCGACTATTCATCGTCACGATACCGACTATGCCGATTTATATTTTCAGTCAAGCCAGCACGAAAGCTGGGTGTTGGAAGACGGCATTATTAAAGAAGGCAGCTATAACATAGAGCGCGGCGTAGGCGTGCGTACAATTAGCGGCGAGAAAACAGGGTTCGCTTATTCAGATGAAATAAGCGAAGAAGCGTTGACCAAAGCGTGTAAAGCGGCTCGTGGCATTGCGCCAAGCGGCGGTTCACAACAAGTTGCTTCGCTTGGACAAAAACCAGTGCAAGCGCGATACAGCGAAAATAACCCTATTCTTGCGATGCAAGACGCTGAGAAAATTTCGCTTTTAAAAGCAGTAGATGCCTATATCCGCAAACAAGAGCCGTCTGCCAATCAGGTAGTGGTGAGCTTAAGCGGTGTGTATGAAGAAATTTTAGTTGCTGGCAGTGACGGTACTTTAGCTACTGATATTCGCCCGCTGGTGCGCTTGAACTGCTCGGTATTGCTAGAACAAGGCGATAGACGTGAACGTGGTTCAGCTGGAGCTGGTGGTCGTTATGCCTACTCGTTCTTTAAACAAGACGAAAACGGCAAACCGTATTACGAGACGTTGGCAGAAGATGCCCTTCACATGGCGCGGGTTAACATGCAAGCTGTGGCATCGCCGGCAGGCGCTATGCCTGTAGTATTAGGTAACGGTTGGCCCGGTGTATTACTTCACGAAGCGGTAGGGCACGGTCTTGAAGGCGACTTTAACCGTAAGGGTGCATCAACATTTAGTGGCCGTATTGGTCAGCGCGTTGCAGCAAAAGGCGTGACGGTTGTTGACGATGGCACATTAAACGACCGTCGTGGCTCGTTGTCGGTAGACGATGAAGGCACACCAACAGCGCACAACGTGCTTATTGAAGATGGTATCTTGAAAGGTTATATGCAGGATAAACATAACGCCAAGCTTATGGGCGTTGCGCCTACCGGTAACGGTCGTCGTGAATCCTATGCGCACTTGCCTATGCCCCGCATGACGAATACTTATATGTTGGAAGGCCAACACGATCCGCAGGAAATTATCGCGTCTATCGACAAAGGTATTTACGCGCCGAACTTTGCTGGCGGACAGGTAGACATTACGTCAGGCAAATTTGTATTTTCTAGCGCGGAAGCCTACTTAATTGAAAACGGTAAAATTACTGCACCAGTGAAAGGGGCTACCTTAATTGGTAACGGTCCAGAGGTTATGCAAAAAATCTCAATGATTGGCAACGACACTGCCCTAGATAAAGGCGTGGGTGTATGTGGTAAAGACGGTCAAAGCGTGCCGGTGGGTGTAGGTCAGCCCACACTTAAAATTGACGAGTTGACGGTGGGTGGTACGGCTTAATTCAGCTCAAACCCGTAAACTGGAAAATTAAAAAAGGTTGGGCCTAGGCACCAACCTTTTTTGTATGCAAACTGGTATAAGTCGTGGCTAACTTTCAAATCCTTTTTCATTCAACCACTTAATAGCATCTTCCTCGTTGGTAAAAATACCTAATTCAAGGCCTGCATTGTCGTAAATTCTCTGAAATTGCGCTCTTACAATGGGCTGCACCGTGGTATCGCCGATAACTAGCGCGCCAAGCGCCATTCCGTGTTTCGCACGCCACTCTATTGAACGCTGCAGTTCTGTCTCACCTGCTTTAGTGAGAAGGGCAGAACCATGCAAAAAACCTAAAAATGCCCAGTGATTCCCACCTAAACTGTTAATCACATCCATCATATCTCGCGCATAGCGTTCAATGGCTGAACCATCGGCAATACCTTCAGCCGACACGCCAACAATGCTACCAAGCACAGCAATTTGATACTGACCGTACTTGCTTTTCAGTGTTGCGTTAGGGTTGGAAAATATTTTCACACTATCCCCCTTTGGCTGGTGACCGAAACTGTGATGTTGAGATTACTTTAATTGCAGACCGTTAATCCTCATGAATAACGTCTTTCAAATACTGAAACAGCTCTCTGAATGCTTTAGGCGGCGCATTTTTTTCACGCTCTTTTTTAATTTGGCGATGAAATTGGCGCAGCTTTTGGCGGTCCAGTTCAGGATGCGCTTCAATCAGCTTTTGAATAGCGGGATCACCCTGTTCAATCACGGCTTCACGGGCTTTTTCTAGTGCATGAAAGGCCGCATTGCTCGCCTGATGCTGATGTGTAATTTTAGCCAACGCCTCTTCAATAGGGGCGGTATCTCTATGACGTAAAGCTTTGCCGATAAACTGAAGCTGACGGCGGTAACCGTCTTTTTTCTTATTCACTTTGCGGGCAATAGCTACGGCGTCAGCAAGCTCTTCATCCATTGGAATCGTCGCTATGTGAGCATCGGTCAGGTTAACCAAGGTTTCACCTAGCTTGTGAAGTTCTTTAGCTTGACGCTTCAGCTCAGTTTTACTGATTAATTCTTCCTCTTCGAACTCATCTGCTTGCGCATCTTCGAAGTAAGGATCTTCAGGAGAATTGTATTTCTGATCACTCATTTCAAACTCATTAGTGTTACACTTTAGCTAAATTGTAACTATCACAGTCGAATTAAGACAGCGAAACTTACTATGCAAATTGAGCAGCAGTTAGCCGACATTCAAAATGTCGTAGATGATGTACTGAAATTAGCCCTTTCTAAAGGCGCAACACAAGCCGAAGCCAGCATGTCTAAAGTGCAGGGCATCGCCGTTTCTTCACGTATGCAAGAAGTTGAAAACGTTGAATTTACCAACGACGGCGGCTTAGGTATAAGCGTATACGTAGGCAAGCGAAAGGGGAGTGCGTCTACCGCAGATCTGAGCAACGCGGCGCTAACACTCGCGGTGGAAAAAGCCGTCGATATTGCACGTTATACCAGTGAAGATCCTTGTACAGGTTTGGCCGATGCCGACCTTATTGCTACCGAGTTCCCTGATTTAGATCTGTATCACCCTGAAGAATTAGATACTGAAAAGGCCATTAAAACTGCTATTGAAGCCGAAACGGCGGCAATGAATTACGACTCGCGCATTACAAATTCAGATGGCGCGTCGTATAACGCAAATCTAGGTATGCGCGTTTACGGCAACACGCACGGTATCAATGCAGGTTATCCTAGCAGCCGTTATTCACTAAGCTGTATGGTTATTGGCGCACAAGATAACGATATGCAGCGCGATTACGCTTACACAGTAAGTCGTAAAGCGTCTTTGCTGCAATCAGCAAGTGCAGTGGGTATTGATGCCGCTAAAGCTACTGTAGACCGTTTGGGGGCTCGTAAAATCAACACGGCAAACGTGCCTGTGCTTTTACACCGTGACATTGCATCTAGCTTATTTGGCCATTACGTTGGAGCTATCAGCGGCGGCAGCCTTTATCGTCGCTCTAGCTTCTTGCTAGATAGCTTGGGCAAACAAGTTTTCCCAGAATGGCTTAATATTGAAGAGCGTCCGTTTATTAAAGGCGGTCTGGCAAGCTCAAGCTTCGATAACGAAGGTGTGGCATGTTCTGACATGACCATTGTCGATGCGGGTAAATTGGCTACATACCTTTATACTACCTACTCGTCGCGTAAGCTAAACACCCGCTCGAATGGCCACGCCGGTGGTATTCATAACTGGCTAGTAGGTGATACGGGTCACAGCGACGCCGACCTGCTTAAAGAAATGGGCACAGGTTTGTTCGTAACCGAACTGATGGGGCAGGGCGTTAACGGTGTGACGGGCGATTACTCGCGCGGCGCAGCGGGATACTGGGTTGAAAATGGCATCATCCAATACCCAGTTCACGAGGTAACTATTGCTGGCAATCTGAAAGATATGTTTAAAGGCATTGTGGCAATTGGCGCTGAAAAAGATGTGCGAGGTAGTGTACAGACCGGTTCTGTGCTTATTGACCAAATGAAGATAGCAGGCAGCTAGTTTACGCTTTCTCGAAACGCTGAAGGAGACAGCCCGGTGGACTTCTTAAAGCGTTTCGAGAACGTAAATACATTTGCGTAGCCTACATAACTGGCGATATAAGATACGGGCCACTGCGTGCTTAGTAATAAGCTTTTGGCTCGTGTCATACGCAAATGGATAACGTGCTGCTTGGGACTGCGTCCAAACACTTGTAAGCACAGCCTATGAAGGTGAGGGGCAGAATAATGCGCTTTCTCACTTAAGCTTTCCATATCCCAATCAAACTGAAGCTGTTTTTCAACCGCAGAAAAGAGGCTGTGTAGTCTGCTTACCTGGCGTCGTTCTTTCTCATCGTGAGTATGTACGTCACTCAAAGGCGCATCAATAATACGGTACAGGTAGCGAGACACAACTTGCATCGCCGAATTTCGATTCTCGACGTCACGCTCTAAATACAAAAGCTCCATTGCATGATGCAGTCCTTCCAACATGGCATTATCCACTATCACAGCACCTAGCTTATTAAATAGTGTCCAGCGTTCGGAGTCTGCCAGGTTAACCCAAATTATATCCCATTGCTCACTGACTATTGTGACTTCGAAACTTTGTCCAGCGGGTAAAATAATTAGCTGTCCTTCATCCAATTGCATCTCGCCTGACGGGACACGAAATTTTCCTTGTCCATGAATGCTGTAAAACAAGGTGTGGTTAGGAGGCGAAACGCGACCTACCGTATAGTCACCTGATAAGTTAGAGCATCCTGCTAGTTCAATCTCCAGGTCGCTGATTTCAGGCGCATTACTACTATCAATAAAGCGTTCAAAGCACTTGGGGCCTATGTCTACAATGTCTCTAAAGCTAAGTTGCATAAATGTGAAATAATAGTTTTGGATAAATATATGAAAGATTAGAGCATAAAGGATTTAATGAAAGTTAGCTATATTGCGCTTAACGAAAAAGTAAAGGATATGACATGCTTAATGTTGCGCAAGTAGTGGCTCAAAACGATTGGCAAAACCCGGTTGTATTTCAGAGGAATCGCATCAATGCCCACAGTCCACATCACGGATATAAAACGCTAAAAGACGCATTGCACAATACCAATGCGCAAAAGCGTAGTTTAAACGGTCAGTGGGATTTCCGTTTATTTGAAGCTCCAGCAAACGTACTTGAAAGCCTGCTTTCTAAAACATTAAGTGATGATGAATCTGCTAATTGGCAGCCTATTGCGGTACCTTCTAATTGGCAGCTGCAAGGTCACGACAAACCGATTTACTGTAACGTGAAATATCCCTTCGCGGTGAACCCTCCTGTGGTTCCTAGCGAGAATCCAACGGGTTGCTACCGAACAACGTTCAACGTTACCAAGGATGAGTTAAAACAGCGCAATCATATCGTCTTTGAAGGGGTAAATAGCGCGTTTCACTTGTGGTGCAACGGCGAGTACGTAGGCTATTCCCAAGACAGTCGACTACCGGCTGAATTCGATTTGTCTGGCTACTTGGTCGAAGGTGAAAACCGACTAGCGGTAATGGTTATCCGATGGTCAGACGGCAGCTACTTAGAAGATCAGGACATGTGGTGGCTTAGCGGTATCTTCCGCGACGTAAATCTTGTCACCAAACCTCAGCATCACATTCAGGATGTGTTTGTTACGCCAAGCCTTGACGCATGCTATCGCGACGCAGTAGTAACCGTACGTACCGCCATCAATGCGCCTTCTACTTACAAAGTGGGTATCCAGCTTTTTGATGGCGATAACGCTGTTACCGAGCAAGTCATTACCGGCACTAACAATAAGCGTATTGATGAAAAGGGCGGTTGGGATGATGTAGTTTTTCAAACGCTTCATGTGAATGAACCTAAACACTGGACTGCTGAAACACCGAATCTGTACCGCATCGTAGTCTCGCTTATTGATGATCATGGCAATGCCGTTGATGTTGAGGCCTATAACGTTGGCTTTAGAAACATTGAAATGAAAAACGGCCAGTTACTGGTAAATGGTAAAGCCGTGCTAATTCGTGGGGTTAACCGTCACGAACACCATCAAACGAAAGGGCATGCCATTAATGAAGATGACATGCTTGAAGACATTAAGTTGTTAAAGCAAAACAATTTCAATGCCGTACGTACCGCTCATTATCCAAATCACCCTCGTTGGTATGAGCTTTGTGACGAATACGGGCTTTATGTGGTGGATGAAGCTAACATCGAAACCCACGGTATGTTCCCAATGGGAAGGCTTTCTCGCGACCCGCTCTGGGCCGGCGCCTACATGGCGCGCTTTACGCAAATGGTCGAGCGAGACAAAAACCACCCCAGCATCATTATTTGGTCGTTAGGGAATGAGTCTGGTCACGGCCCTACCCACGATGCAATGTATGGCTGGGCAAAGTCATTTGACCCATCGCGCCCTGTACAGTACGAAGGCGGCGGCGCTGATACTTGGGCTACCGACATTATTGCGCCAATGTACGCACGGGTTGATACCGACATTAAAGACGATGCAGTGCCTAAGTGGGCCATTAAAAAATGGTTGTCGATGCCGGGGGAAAACCGCCCCGTTATTCTATGCGAATATGCGCATGCTATGGGTAATAGCTTGGGTAGCTTTGATGAATACTGGAAAGCGTTTAAGGCTTATCCTCGCCTTCAAGGTGGCTTTATTTGGGACTGGGTTGATCAAGGGTTAGTAAAGCACACTAATAGCGGCGAAGCATACTGGGCTTACGGCGGAGACTTCGGCGATACTGAAAACGACAGACAATTCTGTATAAACGGTCTGTTATTTCCAGACAGAACGCCACATCCGCACTTATTAGAAGCTAAATATTGTCAGCAGCACTTAGGCTTTTCGTTGGTTGAGAAAGACAACAAGTTTGAGCTTACAGTAAGCAGCGATTACTTATTTAGATGCACAGACAACGAGTTGTTACGTTGGCAAGTGCTAGAAAATGGACAACCGATTGCTGAGGCGAAGGGCGAATGCGAAATCGACATAGCGCCACAACAAGCACAAACGCTCAGTCTTAGCCCAGATATTACGTTTAAAGCAGGCGCTGACTACCACTTAAATATTGATGTGGTGCTGGCGAATGATTGCCCGTGGGCTAAAGCAGGGCATGTTATGGACACCGCCCAGTTAGCGCTAGTCAACAAGCGTGGAATAGTATCGTTTTCTCTTAATGATAACGAAACAACAAGCGGCACTAGTGAGCTATCAATTGAAGCTCAGGATGGGATGTTGCTGGTACATGCGCAAAATAACGTATTTAGCTTTAATAGTGAGAGCGGGCTATTAACCTCGTGGCTTCAAGGCGCGGAGGAAACACTTAGCGCGCCGCTAGAAGATAACTTCTTCAGAGCGCCACTAGATAACGACATTGGGGTAAGCGAAGTTGATAATCCAGACCCAAATGCGTGGGAGTCACGCTGGCGTCGTGCTGGAATTGGCAAGTGGACACGCACTTGCACGGGCGTAAACGTTGAGCAGGGCGCGCAAGACGTGCGTATAACATTGTTATTTGATTATCACCATTCAGAAAAGCTGGTAGCGGCAACAAAGTGGGTTTACACCATAAATGTACAGGCCAAGCTATCGGTAGACGTTGAAGTGCTTTTGGATGATGGTTTACCGCCTATGCCGCGTATTGGTATGCAAACGGCGGTACCTGTGGCCAATAAGCCAACGTCGATTACCTGGCAAGGACTAGGGCCATTTGAGAACTATCCTGACAGAAAAGCGGCAGCGCGTTATGGTCGCTACACCTTACCTATAGAAGAGATGCAAACGTGCTACATATTCCCAACGGACAACGGCTTGCGCTGTGGCTGTACACAACTTGAAGTTAGCGGCCTGAAAGCAAAAGGACAGTTCTATTTTAACGTGAGCGAATATGGTCAATCCCAGCTAGACGAGGCAAAACACACCTGTGATTTAACACCTCAAGATTGTGTGTTTGTGTACATTGATCATGCTCACATGGGCGTAGGCGGCGATGATTCATGGAGCCCAAGTACACATAAAGCATTCTTGTTGGAAGAGAAGCAATACCGCTACTCAGTTTGCTTTAGCGCTACTGACAGCTAATCCTCAGTGTGAAGTCGATCATTTAGCACTCGATATCTCAAATGACAATTCGCGGCATAGCATAGCTATGCCGTCATTGGGATAAAGTGTCTACATATAAAAAAGCCGCTACACAGTAGCGGCTTTTCATTAATTCAAAACTCGTTCAGACAACGTCTTAGCCGTCAACCTGACCGCAGAAACGGTAACCTTCACCGTGAATGGTTACAATCAATTCTTCATCTGAAGGATCTGATTCGAAGTGCTTACGAATACGACGAATCGTTACGTCAACCGTACGGTCATTCGGACGAAGTTCACGCCCCGTCATTTCCATAATTAGCTGCTCACGGGTAAGGATCTTACCTGGATTGCTTAGGAAAAGGTGAAGAGCGCGGAATTCACTGCGTGGTAGACGGAACTCTTTCCCGCTAGGCGAAATCAGTGAACGGCTATCACCGTCAAGCGTCCAACCGTTGAAGCTTACACGGCTTGGTAAATCGTCGTCTTCTGAAGAGTTTGTAGTACGAGACAGTAAGTTGCGCGCGCGAATAGTCAATTCACGAGGGTTGAATGGCTTAGTCAGATAATCGTCTGCGCCAATTTCAAGACCTAGAATACGGTCAACGTCGTTATCACGACCCGTTAGGAAGATAAGCCCAACGTTTTTACGGTCACGTACTTCACGTGCCAAGATAAGGCCATTTTTACCCGGTAGGTTAATGTCCATGATAACCAAATTGATAGCGTGATTCTCGAAGAAATCATGCATTTGATCACCGTTCTCGGCCTCAAACACATTATACCCTTCCGCTTCAAATAAACTCTTAAGCGTGGTACGGGTTACCACCTCATCTTCAACAATTAACACATTTGGCGTCTGCATGGTGTTCTACACTCTTTCTAAAATACGATTTAAGCAACTAACTGGTTAAATTTTAATATTCATGTACTTGATTGCAAGCAACTTGTGAATATTCTTACTGTTAAGGTATTGGGGTTAGCCAATAAAAATCAAGAAAAGTTCATACTTTATACAACTATTCTGACGTTTTCGCATTAACAACGGGGAAGATAATTACAAATTCTACGCCGTTGCCTTCCTCACTGGTAATCGATATTGAACCATTAAGGGCTTGCGTTACTAAGTTGTATACCAAGTGCATTCCCAATCCGGAACCACCTTGCCCACGCTTCGTGGTGACAAAGGGGTCAAATATCCGTTTACGAATTTCTGGGGAAATGCCTTTTCCGTTATCGGTATAAACAAGCTTGAGCTTATTGCTACTCACCATTTCGGCACGAATATCAATAGTGCCTTCATCCATGGTTTCAAACCCATGAATAACCGAATTCATGATTAAATTAATCAAGATTTGATTTATTGGGCCAGCCTTCGTTTCAACGCTAAGGGTAGGGTCGCAATCTACGTTGATGTTGTGTTTTAATTTTTTGAGTCGAGGCTGCAATGACAATAGTATCTCATTAACTAGCTGTACAACGCAAAAACTTCGGCTAGATTCTGAGGTTTGATCTACAGCAACCTGCTTAAAACTGCTAATAAGTTCGGCAGCTCTGTTCAAATTGCGGTAAATAATGTTGAGGTTTTCGTTACTTTCATCCAAAAAGCGTTTCATTGCACTGGCTTTCAGCGTTTTATTTTCAAAGTCTTTTTGAATAACCGCTAACCTGTCTAACATCATTGTCGACGCAGTAACGCCTAAACCTATCGGAGTATTTACCTCGTGCGCAACGCCCGCAACCATATCACCGAGCGAGGCCATCTTTTCATTCTGTACAATTTGACGCTGGAACTGATGTAGCTTTTCTAACGTTTGAATAAGTTCCTGGTTTGCATCCTTAAGGGCGGTGGTTCGGTGACTTACCATATCTTCTAGGCTGGCATTGAGCTTTCTATGTTGCTCCTCCGCCTGTCGTTGCTTTTGCATGTACTCTTGCATGCGAAACAGCATCACATTCACGGCGTCAGCCAAGATATCGAGTTCTCTAATGGTGGAGCCGCTGGCACGGGCTGAATAATCACGTTGTCGTGAAGTACGCTGCAAGAAGTTGGCAATGTCCTCAACGGGGCCAGTTACAATGCGCTGCATACGCACTGCAAAGTAAAAGCTAATAGCCAATAGCGCCAAGGCTACTGCCAAATTAAGCCAAATCGACTTTCCAACAAGCTGGTTAAAATTCTCTGAGGAAATTCGTAAATATATCCAGCCCAACTGAATGTTCGTCTCAGTGTCGAAGACTTTTGCACTTAATTCAAGGTATTGACCATTGTCGGCCAATTGAGGTGTCATAAACATGGACGCCAGTTGATTTTCCTTGCCTCCTAACAATAACTGGCCTTCCTTGTTATAAGAGGCGAAAATCTGGGGCTCTAGGTTACCGCTTTGCGCTTTGTAAACGTGGGCATTTAAAACATGGTCGGCGGCAGCAAGGTTGCTTAGGGCAAGTTCAATGCGCTCTGGCGTTTCGTCATAAAGATACATAGCTGAACTGCTTGCGACCAACTTGGCTAACATGAGTGCGTTAGACTCAAGTTCATGACGGTAGGTTTTAATTTGCGTGTAGACGGCAAGACTGGATAACACTGCAAGCGAAAACGTAGTAATTGACATTACCACCCAAATGAAAAGGCTTTTAATCGTAAGCTTGACTACTTTATCCGTCATATCCGTTTTGCGTATTGTCCATTCGCGTCTTCCATATATTCATAGTGGCGCAAAAATGCGCAAAAAGGAAGACGCCCATAAACAATAATTAATGTACGCAAAGCCCTTTAGTTGAGGGTTGAAACGTATAGTTGCTGGTAATTCTTCGCCGCTGCTTCCCATGTGAATCGCGTTCGCATTCCACGTTGCTGCATCGCCCTGAATTTTCCGGCATCTTCGTAGAACGCCAGCAGAGCTCGACGAATGCAAGATAGCAGTGCATATGGCGTAGGATCATCAAACACAAAACCCGTGCCTTCGCTATCGTTGCTGTAATCGATAACCGTGTCTTTGAGTCCGCCTACCGAACGTACGATGGGGATGGTTCCATAAGCTAAGCTGTACATCTGGTTCAATCCGCACGGCTCAAACTGAGAAGGCATTAGGAAGAAATCAGCGCCGGCTTCTACCAAATGGGCATGTTCGGAACTAAACCCATTTATAAACGCGAATTGGTCAGGGTGTTGTTGAGCGAATTCGCCAAGGTCCATACACACTTTAGGGTCGCCCGTGCCCACAAATACCATTTGAACATTGTGCTTAATTAAATCGTCCAAAATGGGCAGTATGTAGCCAAAGCCTTTTTGTTCAGTCAGCCGGCACACCATTCCAATAAGCGGTACGTTGCCATTCTCAGGTAATCCCGACTTCTCCTGTAATGCACGTTTACATGCGGTCTTTGGATGAAGATTCTCTACACTGTAATTCTCAGGTAGGAATGTATCTGTCTCGGGGTTCCACTGCGTGTAGTCACATCCGTTAAGAATACCGCTTAAGTCGGCTTGACGATTTACAAGCCGCTCGTGCAGGCCATGACTACCCAGGTCAGTGAGTAACTCGCTTGCATAGTTAGGGCTTACGGTTGTCACTTTCGTGGCAAACTCAATCCCGCTCTGCAGCATATTGATGTAACCGCCGTGCACTTGCGCCAGAATGTTTGGATGATGGCGAAGAAAGGGAATGCTCTCAAGCTTATGCACGCCTTGAAAAGCCGCGTTATGAATAGTGAATATGGTTTTAGTACCGTCAAAATACCCAGATTTGTCGTGGGTAAGTAAAAACGGCAGCATGGCCGCATGCCAGTCGTGACAGTGAATAATGTCAGGCTTTTTATCGATAGCTTTTAGCGTTTGGAGTACGGCGCCACTGAAAAAGCTAAAGCGCTCACCATTGTCTTCATAGGCCTCAAACGCGTTGGCGTACAGCCCTTCACGCATAAAGTATTCAGGCGAGTCTACAAAGTAAATAGGAATACCGTGCCATTGCATGTAGCGAATATCAAAATGGTACACCTGACCTTCAGTAAACAGGGTTTGTTGCTCGGTTACAATTGGTAGGTTCAACTGTTCAGCCAGTACTTGGTAATAAGGCATAACAATGGTGATGCTTTCGCCCAAGGTATCAAGCGCGAGTGGGAGTGCTTTTCCAACGTCTGCAAGGCCGCCGGTTTTTACCAATTCTTCAACTTCTGAAATAGCAAATACAATATTCACAGGTGATCCCCCAGAGCGTAACGTGCAGTGCACTTGTAATGCTTAAATATAGTGTACGGAAAAAGCGCCGTATGCCATTGCGTGGAGTACGCAATGGCATGAGCAACAGGTAGAAAAGCTAAATTAGCACAAGCTAATGGTTTTTTTAATTACAAAGCCGCTTGATAAACAGAAAATTGCGACGTTTGTGCTGTGGTATAGACCGTTTGGAAGTGCTCAGCGAGTAAACCTGGGTAGGGTAAGAATCGGTTTGCCACCATCTGCATAGTGCCGCCACGACTTAAGCTTGCTTTAGCGTCAGAAATAAAGCGCTTAGTGATGGTGTAGTCAGTTTTAATGCCAGTATGAAATGGCGGGTTGGTGACAATATGCTGTACTTTTTGGGTAAAACCGTGCAATCCATCTGCAGCATAGAGTGTTGCTGATAATCCGTTGTCTGCTAGGGTGAGTGCACTACAGTAAACTGCAAGTGCGCTAACATCAGTAAGATGAAGCTTCAAATGCGGATACTTAAGCATTATATAACTGGCAATCACGCCAGCGCCGCATGCGAAATCCAGAATTTCACCACTCAATGATGTTGAGAGTTTTTCTAGTAAAAGCTCAGTTCCCGCATCCAGTTCCTTGTAGCTGAATACGCCAGGCATAGAGGCCACTTGCCAAGCCGTGCCCTCAACATGATACGTGTTCATATCAAGCCATGCATCCGGTTCAAAGGCAAGGTGTGGCTCTTCAACTAAAACGGTAATAAGACTGCAGTGGCGAGCAGAATCAACCTTTTGGGTTGGGCCGTATTGGTCCATCAACTTAGCAGCACTTTTTATACCGCCCTTATTTTCACCCACCACGTGAATACGACCATTTTGGCCCACCATGCTGGCTGCCATTCGCAATAGCATCTGAAAATGGGTTTTTGCTTTGGGTAAGAAAATCATCACGTCAGTGTGAGATTTCTCTAGTGCAACGAAAGGCGTAAATATATGAGTATGATTTCCGACTTTTTGCGTCACCTCAAAACCTGTGCGCGTAATATCTCGGCTATCAAACGATACCGAGGGTACGACTCTTACGCACTCTGAAAAAATATCGAAATATTGGTGAATTACCGTGACTTCTTGCGATTTAAGACCGTCCAGAAAATACGCATCAGAAGGGTTGATAAATGCCCACTGACCTTCTTCGAAAAGCGCGATATTACGTTCTAACAGTTGGCTTTGAGGAGATAAAATCATTACTTAGTACGCTCGAAAATTAGATCCCAAACGCCATGACCTAGTTTTTGGCCACGGGTTTCAAACTTGGTAATTGGGCGGTAGTCTGGACGAGGTACATAGTCGCCGTCAGCTGCAGTATTGGTGTAACCGTCGGCATTGATCATAACGTCTAACATGTGCTCAGCATATTGCTCCCAATCCGTCGCCATATGAAAACAACCGCCAATAGCTAATTTGGTGCGAACCAGCTCAACAAATTCAGGCTGAACAATACGGCGTTTGTGGTGACGCTTCTTGTGCCAAGGGTCTGGGAAGAATAGTTGTAGGCGAGACAACGAACCGTCTGGGATCATATTCTTAAGCACTTCTACTGCATCATGGTCCATTACACGCAAGTTCTCGACGCCTTGTTCGCTTGCTTCAGCTAAGCATGCGCCAACGCCTGGACGGTGAACTTCAATGCCGATAAAGTCTTTCTCAGGTGCGTTTGCGGCCATTTCAACCAATGACTTGCCCATACCGAAGCCAATTTCTACAACAACAGGCGCACTTCGGCCAAAAATTTCTGACAACGATAACGGTGCTTCAGCGTAGTCAATGCCCTTGGTTGGCCAGTGATCTTCTAGCGCTTTTTCTTGTGCTTTAGTAAGTCTACCTTCGCGTTTCACGAAGCTTTTTACCTTGCTTACGTATACTCCAGCGGCTTCTGCTTCCGCCTGACTTTTGAATTGCCTCATTTGCAATGCCTTTCTTACCCAATTTTATGGTGGCGCATTATCCACTTACCCACGGCTTATGCAACGCTATCGTGGCAAAAATGCTGTAATTTTATACGCCAATTTGTTTCGCTATAATAGACGCTACGGCGTCAGTTTTCTCAAGTACTACCATATGCCCGGCGTCACTGATGGTGTGGAACATCGCTTTGGGTAGTACATTTTTTAGCTGCTTAATTGTTTCTGCTGGTGCAATGGCGTCTTGCTGGGCAGTGATAAACGTTACTGGCGCATTGATCTTTGCGAGCGCTTTAACGGTACTTTCTCGTGGTGTGGTTGCTAGCGTGTGGTTGAGTAACGTTGTTTTACCTAAATCCTGCGCCATCGATTTTACAACGCCAGCCACGTTTTCATCCGCTAAGCGGGAAGGGTGGATAAATCGCGAAAGATAAGCGTCGTTGTCGGGCTTAAAGTTACCTTGCTTAAGCATAGTAGTAAGCTGCTTGCGCTTTGCAATTTCTTCTTTTGGTAACCCTTCTGGGTTGTAACCGATTAAGGTTATCGAAGCAATATTGGCAGGATTGCGCTGTGCTACTAATGCCGCTATAAACCCGCCCATCGAATAACCCACAAGGTGCACTTTTTCGTTATCAAGAATACGATCTTCACTTAATGCCAGCATTTCTTCTAGCGATGCTGCCCATTGAAGCGGTACAAAACGACGTTGTGCAATATTTAGTTCGCGCCAAAGCGGTAGAAATACGCGCTCGTCACAGAGCGTACCGGGAAAAAATAAAACAGGGTGCTGCACAGACACGTGTGCTCCTTAACAATAAACTGGCTAGTTACATGCTACCATAGCGCGCTTTTTAATGAATGGTCGCTAAGTAGAAAACGACCAAGTGGTAGTAACTGCCCATACAGACGATTATGACAGAACAACAATATACAGGTAGCTTTGCAGAGCGAGCACTCGCATGGTTTGATAAACACGGGCGAAAGCATTTGCCTTGGCAACAAGACGTTACGCCATATAAGGTGTGGGTGTCGGAAATAATGCTGCAGCAAACTCAAGTCACCACGGTAATTCCCTACTTTAAACGCTTTATGGCGTCCTTTCCTACCGTGCACGACTTGGCTAAGGCTTCTCAAGACGACGTGCTTCATCATTGGACTGGGCTTGGCTACTACGCAAGAGCAAGAAATCTTCACAAAGCTGCGAATACGCTGGTAGAAAAGTACAACGGCGAGTTTCCCTATAGTCTAGAAGAAGTCATGGATTTGCCCGGCATAGGGCGATCTACCGCTGGGGCGATACTTTCGCTATCTCGCAATATGCGCTTTCCTATATTAGATGGCAATGTGAAGCGTGTGTTGGCCCGATACTATGCAATCGGCGGGTGGCCGGGACAGAAAAAAGTAGAGAATCAGCTTTGGGAAGTGGCCGAGAAAAACACGCCCACTAATTCAGAAGGCGGACGTTGTGCCAACTATACGCAGGTGATGATGGACTTGGGCGCGATGATCTGTACGCGAAGCAAGCCAAAGTGTGATGAGTGCCCGCTTCAAGCCGACTGTATTGCCTACGCCCAAGGCGCGCAAGCCGACTACCCGGGTAAGAAGCCGAAAAAGGCGCTACCGGAGAAATCCACCTATATGATGGTGGCACAGTTTAACAGCCAAGTGTATTTAGAGCAGCGTCCCTCAACAGGGCTGTGGGGTGGCCTATATGGTTTTATTGAGGTGTCTTCAATAGAAGAGGGGATTGAGCAGTTGGCCAAGCGAGGTATCAGTGTCGACGAAACCCGAACGCTTGAAGGGTTCCGTCATACCTTTAGCCATTTTCATTTAGATATCACCCCGGTGGTGGCCGTGGTAAACTCTGCTCCATCAAAGCGCGTAGCCGAAACGGCATTTCGTTGGTTTTCGTTGAACGAGCCTATTGAAGTTGGTTTGGCGGCACCTACAACCAAGATTATTCAGCAGTTAATGCGTTAGGCGTTCTAAGCCCAACGCAATATTTTTTGCTAAGCAGATAGCGAACGAAAGGAAATAACATGGCAAGAACGGTATTTTGTCGCAAGCTTCAAAAAGAAGCTGACGGCTTAGATTTCCAACTTTACCCGGGGGAGCTGGGTAAGCGTATTTTCGACAACATTTCTAAAGAAGCATGGGCCGAATGGCAGAAAAAGCAAACCATGCTAATTAACGAACACAAGTTGAATATGATGGAGCCGAATGCCCGTAAGTTTTTAGAAGAAAAAATGTCGGCGTACTTGTTTGACGACGTAGAGCCTACGATTGAAGGCTACGTTCCGCCTGAAAAATAAGCAAAAAAGCGTTTTTTGAGCAAACAATGCGCAAACAGTAATAAAAGCGCAAAAAAAGCGAGAAAAACGGTTGACTTGTGAAGGCGAAAACCGTTTAATACGCACCCACAGCAGGACAGGCAGTAAACGCCTAGAACGCTAACAAGTTTCAGCCTCGATAGCTCAGTTGGTAGAGCAGCGGATTGAAAATCCGCGTGTCCCTGGTTCGATCCCGGGTCGAGGCACCATTATTCAGAGAGCCCTGCATGAAAATGCGGGGCTTTTTTGATCTCGGCGGTTGAAAAACACAGGCACACGCTAACGTGCCCCTGCGGCTGCGCCGCGCGTTGCAATCCCGGGTCGAGGCACCATTATTCAGAAAGCCCTGCATGAAAATGCGGGGCTTTTTTGATCTCGGCGGTT
>NZ_BJKJ01000012.1:0-131053 GCF_006538305.1 Alteromonas sp. KUL17 | reverse complement strand
AAAAATAGAAAAGTCCTCTGAGCATATGACAGTAGGTGAAAGCGGCGAAATCGTACATAAAAGTAAAGCCGACTTTAAACGCTCGTTACGCGATGAGCAGGATGATAATAATACAATAGCGCGGTTTAAACAGGATGATATTTAGTCGTATATTTGCGCCTTCACACCAAAGCCCAAAGCCTGAAAAACGGATGCAGGCAATCGAGAGTCTCTCTCCCGACAAGGCACAGGAAAAAACAATTCTTCACGAACTGGCATTTAATGACGAAGATGCAAATGTCAGTTTAGCAGCACTCGAAAAGCTTAATAGCTTTGTGCTGTGGCTTAAAATGTCACAAATTGCCAAGCAGTCTCGCGTTAAAAAAGCGGCGGAGAAAAAGGTAAACGCCGCTTTGTTAGGCGAGGGAGATGTCACACTCTCCCGCCAAGAGATATTCTCTTTTTTAACTGAAACAGCCAACGCCGATTTGGTAGTGCAGTTAGTACCGCAAATGTTGAAGAAAGAGCCTATGCTCTTACAAGATGATGCGCTAGCTAACGCGCTAATCGAAAAAGTAGCGAAGCCATCTTTCACCCAGTTTGTTTTTTTAGAAGGCGCAAGTCCCCAACTGCAAACCCAGCTAATAAACGCCCATTCAGACGTATCAGATTTACAGAAACTAGCTAAGAAAGTGTCAGATGATGCGCTTACAAAGCAGATTAATGCACGTATTGACGCTATCAAAGAGGCTGCAAAGCGCCCAGTGGAGCTTAAAAAGCAGCTCACTCTGGGACTTTCAAAATATCAGGCTTTACTCGACAAATCAGATGTAGAAACCATTGATGAAAAGCGCAGCGAACTTGAGAGCGAATTGACTGGGCTGTTTGCTCAAATTGACTTACTCACTTCAGAAGAACGCGCTGATTATGAAGAAAAGCGCGCGCGTATAGGTGAGCAGCTCGAGCGATATTTAAGCCGTATCCGCCCAGCATGGGAAGAGAAGCAACAAGCGTCGCAACGTGCCAATACCAAAGCATTGTGCGAACAGCAGCTTACTTATGCCAAGGAGCAGGTAGCTTGGTTGTACAATAACAGGCTTTGTGAAGCGACGCTTGCTGATGTTGCTACGGTTAATGAAAGCGTGCGCGGTGTTGAAGCAACGCTTGAACAGCTAGCGCGTCTCGATGATGAATCTGCCACTGATAAACGAATTACACAGATTAAGCGCTCTGTCGACGAACTAAACGAGCAGCTTGATCGCTTCTCTATGCAGCAGCAATACGGCCAAAAGCTACTGATAAAACTTCAGTCGCTCGAAGACATTGCCGCTAAGATTGTTTCGGCAAGCGATAGCGAGTCGGGTAAAGATACCCGTGATGTGAGCGTTGAAGAAGCTAGCGCATCGACTGAGAATTTGAGTCAGGTAAATGGTGGCGACGCATTACAAAGCAGTAGTGTAGTGGCTCTTAAAGCGGAGTTTGACGAAGCACGTCAAGCGTATAAAGTGCTTAGTCGCGAAATCGATGCCATTCCTAAGGCGTTGTCTAAACGTTTCAACGCAGCGACAAGCAGTGTAAATGCCAAAGAGCGTGCTCAAAAATCCAAAGAAAATGAGCAAGTAAAACACATTAGAAAGCACATTAGCGTTATCGATAACTTAATTGCTCAGGGTAAATTCCGCGTTGCTATTTCAAAATTTGCAAAGCTTCAGGAAAGTTATGCTGCGCTTCCTGGTTCAGCGAAAAAGTATGTAGAGAAGCGTTTTGAAAAGACCGCTGGTGATGTGTCGCGCTTAGAAGGATGGCAGGATTACCTTGCTGCGCCGCGCAAACCTGCACTTCTAGAAGAAGCAAAAGCGTTAGCCAGCGCTGATGCAGAAAATATTAAGCAAAGAAGTAAGGCCATTAAGTATCTGCGTAAGCAATGGTTATCACTAACACCGTCATCGTCAACGAGTGAAGAAAGTAGTGATGACGCGTTGTTACAGCAGCAATTTGATGATGCACTTGAAAAGGCCTTCGAGCCTTGTAGAGCACATTACGCAAAGTTAGACGCACAACGGGCTGCAGCACGTGAAAAGCGTGAGTCAATTATCGCTACGGTTAAGGCAATGGACATTAACATGCCGGAAGCCGAGCTAGTGAAAGTTTTCGATAGAGTGTCTAAACAGTGGCACGCTGCAGGTCAGGTTGAACGTGAAATTTATGAACAGCTAAAGCAAGAATGGAAGGAGGTATCATCGCCCATTCAGGCTAAAGTAAATAAATGGCAAAGCGACAACCAAGCCCAAAAGCGTGCGTTAGTCACCCAAGCTTGTCAACTTGCTACGGAAGAAGATGTTGCTGGCGCTGCCGACAAAGCTCAGCAATTGCAAAGCCAGTGGAAGCAAATAGGCCATGCAGGTAAACGTGAAGAGAGTAAGTTGTGGGCAGAATTTAAAGCTGCCAATGACACCGTATTTGAACGTTTAAAAGCCGAGCGGAAAGTACAGAATAATGCATTTAACGCGTTAGTAGATTCGCTACTCAAGCAAGTGGAAGCTGTTGACATCAACAGCGATGATGCAACGTTCAGTCAATCAATAAGCGACGTTCGCGCTCAGTTTACCGACTTGCCTAAAGCGCAACGTACGAAAGTAGATAAAAAGATTGATTCACTTGAAAGTAAGCGCGCGGCGCAAGCGAAAAATGCACAATCTCAAGCCCGATTGGCGCGAGCTCAGGCTCTGATTTCTTTACTACAGCTAAGTGTAGGTGAGGGAAGTGGTGATGAGCAATCTCTAGCGGAAACGTTAGGGAAGCGTTGGTCAAGCGTATTGGGTCAGTCAACTGGAAATAAAACAACTCAGCACGATAGACAATGGTTAACGGTAGCATTAGAAGTCGCAACTGGTATGCCAAGCCCAGATGCAGACGCATCTATATGCTCTAGCGTACAGCTACAAATGATGACATCTAAGTTGGAACAAGGTGAGGCGGCAACGGCTCCAGATATCCTTGCGGACTGGTTATCATACGACTCCATACGTGAAGCAGATAACCATTTACTTCAACGGGTTGTTGCGGTCATTGATGCTCACCCAGAAATTGTTGTTTAAACGGATAGACTCAATGGAAAACAGTGTTGAGTTTCAATTTGAAACAGAAATGTCTGCCTATCGCTTTTTAAATACCGCAAAGCATATCGAAGCTGAAGGGTTAAGGGTGAAGTTCGGGCGTACCGACCATCATGTAAGCGTGAAGTATCGTTATAGCCTCGGTGAGTTTGATTCGACGCTATCTACACTTGACGACCTTGCGCGGGAGTTAGGTGGTGAGGAAGTCTCTTAAGTAAACGGCCAGGTAAAACAACGTCGAGAGTAAATACAAAAAGGGCCAGACATTTGTCTGGCCCTTCTTTTGATAAAAACCTAATTAACAGTCTTTATCTTCAGCGTCTACGCCTTCTTTCACATCTTCACAAGCGTCTTCAACGGCATTACCTGCATCGGTAACAATTTCGTCTAGCTCTTCGCCT
The DNA here is from genome assembly GCF_006538305.1 of Alteromonas sp. KUL17. Lineage (NCBI taxonomy): Bacteria > Pseudomonadati > Pseudomonadota > Gammaproteobacteria > Alteromonadales > Alteromonadaceae > Alteromonas > Alteromonas sp. KUL17. The sequence continues at coordinate 127,557 of NZ_BJKJ01000012.1, read as the reverse complement.
GCGTCTTCCGCTTCACCGTCACCGCATGCTGCTAGTGATAGTGCAAATGCTGATGCTACTAGTACCTTTGATAAGTTTTTAAATGAAAACATATCCTTACTCCTTTTTCCTATTAAAATACTTTTAACTCTTAGGCCCTTGGTGCTCTACCACGTAACGCATTTGCGATAAGTGAAATTACGAGCAACGCGATAAACACAAAGAAAAGAAACTGTGCGATACCTGTTGCTGCACCTGCGATGCCTCCAAAACCAAAAACTGCTGCAATAATGGCGATGATAAAAAATGTGATTGCCCAACCTAACATAACTTAATCCTCGTATTGCTTCCGTTACTTTCACTGTAACTAATGCTATCTCTGTGCCTGTTTTCTAAGTTATTGAAATACATTGATATAATTTAATTTTTCTCTGATTGTCAGGCCGTATCTGCAGGCAATTAACGTCACGATTACACGTACGAATGCATTTTTTACATGATTGAGTAAGGCCCTAGTCACCCAACTTTACTCTTTGTGTGTTAAGGGCCTTTGGCTGGGGGTATTCTTTGATTCTTACCAGCTTCCGAAGAACGTAAGAGCAAGGTTGTGGTTTGTTGTGGCGTCTGAATTGGCGCCTGGCGACGCAATATGATTATGTAAGTATCCCATCTCGACGCGCCATTTCTTGTTGAGGTGATAGGCCGGTCCCACGTAAAGTCTATTTTGATCAAACCCGCTATTTTGGCCCCAGTCTGTGTCGTTCAAAGCCCAAAATACCTCGTCCCACACGACTATTGACCATTGCTCATTTAAAGGTTTCGACCACCGTATAAATTGTCTAAACCTATAGCCTGTATCACTGCCTTCATCGCTCCTGAATCGCTGCTCCAAACGACTTCTACCTGAAATGGTACCGCCCATAGATTTGCTTAATGAATACGTGGCTTGCTGCCACACCCTGTCTTCTTCAATTGAACCGCTGTCTGAGTCTATCGTTACTCTTGCAACACCCAGCCACAAGGTCGTATCGCTTGATAGTTGGTAGCCGACACCGGGACGAACTATAGAAACGCCAAGGCGAGATGCGTCGTCTTTAAAGCGTAAATGACCGTCAAACCAAAATTGCCATTTACCTTTTTCATCGGCATCTCCAGTGAGTGCGAGGGCGTTCCAAGATTGAAAATCTGACTCGGCGTGTGACTTAACGCCGGCTGTCATCGCCATCACAAGTAGTAAGACGCAACGCGTCATGATTCGTTTTGCGCACATAGTTTTTCTCGTTGAAAATAAAAAAGAGGCAAAGCGAAAGGGAAGGAACGCCTTGCCTGCAAAGGGAGAGTGTTTCGCCCCTTACACTTCCTAAGAATGGAGGGGCAATGGCCTATCTAGTTACCGTTTGGGTTGTAAGGTAACGAAGATTGGTGAGCAACAATACGCAGGTCGCCGTCACTATCTTTGACATAGGCAAACGTGTATTCCACCTTCGTTTCGCCACCTTTTGTATCGGTAAAGAAGTAGTTGCCCATCGCCACGGCCATGCGACAGCTGTTGTTGATAATACCCACATTATCGAATTTCACATTTATGTATGGCTTGATAGCAAAGCCTTTGTCCTCTTCGTAAGCGTCATTACCGCCAACAAAGTATGAAAGCGCAGCATCGAAGCTTGAACGGAACTGGTCGTTAGCTGCAAGCGTTGGTTTAAACAGTACGCTGCTTAAATCGTAACCATACATAGCTTGGATGAAATCTGCGGCTTCGCCAGAGTAATCACCATCATTGCTAAATACTGCACCAATTCGCACTATGCCGTCACCCCACATCTTTTGTGCCGTTACCACTTCTCGCTCAGTAATACACTCGTCGGAATAAAGTAATGCGTTGTCGAGTGCTTTAGCTTTTAACACCGGAACATTCGAACTAGCTGAATGCTCCATCTGCGGTTTTGCCACTGCACTGCAACCAGTCACCAACATGACTGTAGCTGCTACAAGGGTAGTTTTTGTCATTAACGTGCTTAGCTTTCTCATCGCCTGACTCCTTAGTCATTTGCAAAATAAATATGTGCTATTAACTGATTCAATTGCTTAGAGCAGTACCGCTACAACGTTGTCGATAGAGGTGTATAAATCTGCTCTGCAGTTTATGGGTTTAATGATAGCGAGCTATGATGACGGAGACTTTTGTACAACATTAATAGAAGATTAACGGGTCATTAAAAATGCAAGAAGCACTTCAGAAGAATGGATAACAGCTATAAATTAGAGTCTATAGACTAGAGGCTATAGATTAGAGGCTTTAAATTAGAGAAAAGGGCTGTGATAGCAGCAGTGTCATCGACTCTTTCAAGAAGAAACGAATATGACACTGGCCAAGTTTGTAGAAAAGTGGAGAATGCAGTTAACCAGTGGACTGCTAGCCACAACAGAAAAGTAATAAAGACTAGTGCACGGGTTGTTGGCTTTGAAACATATTACGGTTTTGCTCATGTGTTTGAGCGATGCTTTCCAGTAACTGCAACTAGGGCCTGAAAAGCATTTCTATTAAAACGGATGTTTCAGAGCATTGGTGAGCGGCAAAACGCTCAGCTAGTTGCCATTTTTTGGCTCCAGAGGCTCTGATAGTACCTCTAAGACAGTAAAAGCATTTTTACCTAGACGGGTTTTATCATTCGCCATCATTACATCAATAGTAAAGTAGATGTCGTTAATTTGAGTTTTCACAACGTCGCTTGAGCTTGGGACGGCCATAGGCTGTGCCACTTCATCGCAGCCTGACATAGTGCACTGCCTGTCTGTTTGAAATGCCACGGGCTCTTCCTTGTTCGCCATAACTTCTCGCGCAACAACTGGCTTTTTATCCACGTTGGTTTTAACAATAGCTAAATAGGTAAAGCCTTGCTTTTGAGCAATTTCCGCTGCTCTGTAAAGGGCATATTGCTGTACTTTATCAGCAGGAGTTTTGTCTGTTGCCTTAAAAAGAACCTTGTATTCGTTCTCAGAAATTTTTTCGCTCGAATAGCCATAGGCAGCTTTGGTACTCGCTGACTTATAAGGGGTAGGGGCTGCTACAGGGGTCGATGAACAACCTACTATTGCAAGGCTAAACGCCGCACCAACGCAGGCAAGCATCAAACGGCTTTTCTTCATATTTTTTTGTTGTTCATCTCACATATTCCTTAGTACTGTGATCATTGAAATAGCGACAATAGTGCAGTCCTACTTATTGCCATTAGGGCTTGATTGCGTTTTGCTTTGGGTTTTGCATCTACCGCACCCTTGTATGCGCCAAGGGTTGCAATGCCAAGCAAAGTTTCAGGCTTTCCCATCATCAGTTTACATTGCCTCTTTGCTTGTGTAAGTGCAACATCTGCATGATGTTTTTGCGAAAAATAAGCATGCTCTTTCTGTGCTATATCTTTCATATTCGATTTTAAAAAAATGTTCATCGCTTTTCCTCACTATTGGCGGTGGCTTTTTACGCAATGGTAAGCATTTTCACTATCCGAAAACCCGTCGCCACGTTTGTATGAGTCTGCTAAAGCTCAGGTAATTGAATGCATTTTGTGCAAGCTTAAATAAACAAAAGGCCGCAACGCCGTTGAGCACCAATAACAGGAGTGGAACTACCACATAACTAACGCCCACACTATGAAGTATAGCGCCAATGGCGATGTTTAAAATGAGCCAACATACTGTGCCTACTGCAAATGCCGCTAAGCATGCAAAGACGGTAACAAAGAAACTCTTTTTAATGAGCATCAATTCACTGTTAGTGAGCTCTAAAAACGCCAACCCCTGCGCTTTTCGCTGGGTCAATGCTTCTGAGAAAGCCGAGAAGATATCCGAAAACGATGGGTCGGGGTAATTCTGTTGCGTTGACTTGTTCTGTTGTGTTGACTTGTATTTTGCAGAGTGTTCAGAGGTTGCTGATGCAGCGTTAGCATTGTCACCGTTGCTCGTAACATTAGGATTCGCCTGCGCCGCGGGCGGCGTCAGGCGAAAAGGATTTTCTGTGCACAAATTGAAATTTGCTCTTCGAAAATCTGGTACAGTCATCGTATTACTTCTTACGTAAAAGTGACGTCACTAATATTCCTGCTGCGAAAGCGATACCCGCTGTCGCTATTGGGTTCTCAATGGCATATCTACGGACTTTCGACGCCTGCCATTTTTGCTGTGCCAGACGCTTTCTCGCTGACATGTTCTCTGCAGACGATGTCGCAGTGCGACGAATGTTTTCCTCTGCAATCCCTGCACTGTCTGCTAACTTGTCTACTGACGCATGAAGAGAATCTTTCAGTTGATCCGTTACTGGGTGACTCGGCTCAGCCACGCCGTTTGTACCGTTACGTTTAACTGTTTGCGATTTAGCTGAAGCTTGTGTAGCCATAATACTCTCCTTAATATTCTGGGTTCACATAGATAGCTGCAACTGGTATACCAAACTATTATCTTACTGTTTTATATGGCTTATTTTATTTTTCTATTGTTGCGTGAGGTGCTTATGTGCAAGTCTCACACACTGTTGTGTCTTACGTCTGTAATATTTTCTTGGTCTTGATGATGCGCTGCTCAACCTCCGACATTCGATACAGGTTGGCAGCGATAAAATTAACTTTTCAGCCCACTACCGAGGCTAAATCGTCTTTGGTGACAGGTTTGAGCAATGCACTGTTGATCCCTATCGTTGTCATCGCTTCGGAGTCCGCTTCGTGACCGCTTACAATAGTAAGGATGGCATCTGGTAGCTTTTGCTTGAGCTCACTCGCTAAGTCGTAACCGTTATAATCGGGAAGGGTAAGGTCCATAAGAATGTGATCGAAACTTTGATTTTCTGCAGCCTGTAATGCTTCAGCACCGCTGTACTGAGTAGTGACCGTATGACCTAAGTGGGAAAGAAACAATTGCAGTAACTCCGCCGCATCCTCATCGTCTTCAATCACAAGTATGTGCTTATTGGCAGGCTGATCTGAATTACCATTTGAATCGGTAGACTGGATTTTCTGCTCTGCCTGCCCAGGGGTTGCAAGCCCTCGATAAGCGGTCTCGTCCTCTGGAGCATACGGCTTGTTCATTGGCATGTCTGCAACTTGGGCTTCCACGTTGGTAAATGTTACGTGATTACCTGGCGGAAGGTATTGCGAAAGCAAGTTAGCCAGTGCAAACCGGTCAATGGGTTTTCCAATTACGTCGTTAAACCCTTCGCGAATCAATGATTCTCTTAAGCCTTTGCGGCTTGCTGCTGTCACAGCAATCACTGGGATATCCTGCCCATGTCGTCTAATCGCATGCAGGGCTTCTATGCCATTCATCACTGGCATATGAATATCCATTAAAACGAGGTCGAAGGGCTGGTTGTGTTCATCCGCCTGCAACACGGCTTCCAGTGCTTTTACGCCATTTTCAGCGTAGCTAATATCAGCTTGAGATTGACTCACAAGGTGACCAGTTAGCCGTCGAATTTCTCGCAAGTCATCAACAATTAATACGCGTCCAGTCACGTTTAAATTGATGCTACTAGACTCGACAGGTTGAATTTGGCCTAATTCAAGATCTACACGAGGCTGTTCAGAAACATCGCCAGGGTTTATATCAAATGTAAATGTGCTGCCTTCTCCTAAACGAGACTTAACATCAATGTCGCCGCCCAGTTTAGTGACAAGCTCTTTGCAAATGGCAAGTCCAAGTCCTGCTCCGCCATGATTGGCGCGCATTACATCTTCTATTTGTTCGAAAGGCTGAAAAATATTGATGAGCTTATCAGGCGGCATGCCGATACCTGTATCATCTACAGAAAATCGCAGCAGTGTTTGACTCGAATCGTTTTCAGACGGCTCGTCGAGAGAGATGGTAAGCGTGATACTGCCCTTGTCGGTAAATTTCACGGCATTCGAAATAAGGTTCAACAATACCTGACGCAGGCGGGTAGGATCTGTGTGTATAAACTCTGGTATTTTTGTTTTTGAAACAACGTTAAGGCTTAGTCCTTTGTCTTTGGCATTCAAACGCATTAATGAGTGAATGTCCGTCAAAAACGCGCTTAAGTTCACTTCCTTAATGTTGAGTTCAAGTTTCTCTGCCATTATCCGCGACATGTCTAGCAAATCATTGAGTAGGCTTAACAGGTGCTTGCCATTAGAGTGGATAATAGATAACTCTTGTTGAAAAGGGCTGTTTCTCGCATCGTCTATAAGCAGTTCGGTGTAGCCAAGAATAGAGGTGAGGGGGGTGCGCAGCTCATGCCCTAAATGCGCAAGGAACTTATCTTTGGCCTTGTTCTTTTGCTCTACTTTGTTCCGCTCAATTCGCTCGTTCTCTATGTCACGGCGAACCATGGCGTATCTAATCGTGCGCATAAACCGCGGTGATTCAATTTCCGATTTTTGCAAATAGTCTGCGGCACCTGCACGCATCACCATTTCATCGACGGTAGCATCCGACTGTCCGGTAAGTATTACCACGGGTAAATTGAACTGGTTAGATTTTAAAACACCCAGTACATCAATCGCGTTCTCGGCACCCAGCAGATAATCTAACAAACACAAGTCGAAACTTTGTGTCTTTAATGCCTCTACTGCGTCTAAGCTATTTGTCACCCACGTCAACTCAAACGTAGGTGACTCGCACTGCGCTAGATAATCAGAGGTTAAGAAGTAATCATCTTCATCATCCTCTACCAACAGAATTTTTATTACCTCTGTCATCTAGTACCTCTTTTACTCGTGTGGTAATTCTACGAACTCTATCCAGTAACGTCCGAGCGCGCGCATCAGTTCAACCAATCCTTCAAAGTTCACTGGTTTTGTAATGTAAGATGCGCAACCTAGATCATAACCGCGAAGCATATCTTCCTCTTCTTTAGAGGTAGTGAGAATTACGACCGGGATACTGCGAAGCTTGGGGTCGTTTTTCAGTTCTTGCAGCGCCTCTCTACCGTCTTTTCTTGGCATATTTAAATCCAGTAAAATAAGACTAGGTCGCGGTGCCGATGCAGGATCTGTATATTTACCTTCATGTCGAAGAAACTCTAATAATTCAACGCCATCTTCAACACAAAACAGATTGTTTAGAACGCGGCTCTCTTTGAGCGCGTCAACCGTAAGTAAGCGGTCGTCTTCGTCATCGTCCGCCATAAGTATATTGATAGGCTGAGTTTGTTTACGCGTCATTGTGTGTTTCTCCATTATTGTTGTTAGAACCAAACGGTTCACTATTTTTGGGTATTATTATCGAGAACGTTGCCCCTTTTCCGGGAGAACTATCTGCGGTTATTTGACCGTTGTGCCGTTCTACAATACGACGACAAACGGCAAGCCCAATCCCCGTACCTTTGTATTCACTTCTACCGTGAAGGCGTTGGAAAGGGGCAAATATTTTTTCAGCAAACGATTGTTCGAACCCTATACCGTTGTCTGATACGGTTATTTTTGTCCAGTCGTATTCTTCAGCAAGCAGAATGTCTTTCGTTTCTTCTTCCGTCGCGTCCCTTGCAGATATCGTTACTTCAGGTCTCACTCCCTCGCTCTGAAATTTCAGTGCGTTAGACACTAAGTTTAAAAACAGCTGCTCTAATTGCGATTTGTCACCGCGAATAGTCGGCATATCGCTAACATTTATTTGCGCAGACTTTTCATCGATAGCGATTTCCAAATCGCCCATGATGCTATCCACTACGGTGCCTAGATTAACGTCGTCAAACTCTTTACCTCGTGTGGAAACGCGAGAAAAGGCGAGAAGATCTGAAATAAGCATGGACATCCGCTCTGCTGCATTGAGCATGCGCGCAAGGTAATCTTTGCCTCGTTCGTCTATCACATCGTTGTAACCCGATTCTAAGCGGTTACCAAATGCCCGAATTTTTCTCAATGGTTCTTGAAGATCGTGTGACGCAACAAAGGCAAAATCTTCCAACTCTCTATTACTTCGTGCTAATTCGTCTGAATAAACACTTAACTCTTGCGTTCTATCTGCTATCCGAGATTCTAGATCTTCGTTAACAGACTCTAGGTCAGCTTGGTATTTCTCATGCTCACGGGAATTTATTTTGAGCAATAAAAATACTGTAATAATCAGTAGCAGAGTCGTTGCAGAGGAAATGATCAGCGTATTAACAGAGTCCCTTCTTAGGCTCATTAAGTTGGCTAAATGCGTGCCTTGCATATCTCGTTCTGAACCGTCGATTTCTCTAAATAAGGTTTCAAACTGTTTGTAGAGTTTTATACCCTTATCGCTATTCACTAAAATGACAGCTTGTTGCTCTTTCCCTTCTTTATACAGCTCAACTACTTCAATGACTTCATTGATTTTTGCTTTGGTTAAAGACAAAAGTTCTTCGATGCGGATGGACTGGTCGTTAATATCTGAAGAGAAGGAGCTTACTTCTACCTCATCCATTAATTCGCCGATTACGCTTAACGTTTCGGTGTAGTCGGTAAGATATTCTTCATCGCCAGTTAGCATATAGCCGCGCTGACCAGACTCCACACGAAGTACAGCAACGTGAAGGCGGTTAACTGCATTGATAACACGGTTCGTAGTGAACAGCCGCGCTTCCAGAGCAGAAAGGTCATTCAATGTACTAACTACGTAAAATGAATTAGCAGTTATTACAATAATGACCAGAACAACTAAAATTATCCAACTGTATAGTGAAGACAATACTTTAGTAATCATTTACTTAATCCGAAACATTGCCACTTAACTCTGATGTCATTTCAGCAAGAGTATGGCTGCAGTCTTTAGCACTGCTTATTATTTTATCCAACGCCACCAATGCCTTTTCAGGTGGAACGTCACCGTTTAATGCCATTTTTACTAGCTCAGCTTGCATTGATATTCTGTTTAATGGTTTGCGTGCATCATGCACATAAACACTTAGTCGAGAAAATTCTTCGCTAGTCATGCCGAATACCTCTTACTTAGTCGTCTTTACTTAAGTCACCATATGCATGAAGACGGTTGTAAAGCGTTTTTGTACTAATTCCCAGCATTTCTGCTGCGGTGGTCTTATTGCCATTCACTTTTTCCAACGTGGCATAAATTAGCTCTTTTTCCACGTCTTCAATGGTTCTACCAGCTTGAAGTGCCGGTGTCGTGCTCTGTTTTTGAGCAAATGGTGACTCAATGGTTTTTGGTAATTCAATCTCACTCTTTTCAGGGTCGCTCATAATGGCAGCGCGATGCACAAAGTGTCTTAGTTCACGCACGTTACCGGGCCAGTCGTAGGCTTGTAACGTATCGAGTTGACTATCTTCCCACTTAAATTGCGAGCCATTATCTTTATTGAATTCAGCAATAAAGGTTTTTGCTAGTAATGGAATATCTTCCTTTCTTTCGCGTAGCGGAGGAATGGTGATTGGGAACACCGCAAGTCTGAAGTAGATGTCTTCGCGCAGTACTTTGCTTTGCGCAATCTCTTCCATTGTTCGGTTCGTGGCAGATACAACGCGGCAGCTCACCGGGATGGTCTTCGTTCCGCCCACACGAATAACAACCTTGTTTTCTAAAACGCGGAGTAAGTTGGGCTGCATATCAATGGGCATTTCTGTGATTTCGTCCAAAAAGAGCGTGCCGCCCTCAGCTTGTTCGAAAACACCTTCTTTACGTCCTACAGCGCCGGTAAATGCTCCTTTTTCGTGACCGAAAAGTTCGCTACCTATTAGTTCTTTTGAGAATGCACCACAGTTGGTTGCAATATAGGGACCTTCACTTTCTGAAGCACGATGAATTGCGGCAGCCACCACTTCTTTACCTACACCGCTTTCACCAAGCAGCATTACGTTAGCGCTGGTTTTACTCACTCTAGAAATCAGCTTGTAGAGCTCTTTCATAATTGGCGATTCACCAATCAGTAGGTCAAAATGTTTCTCTATTTTTTCTTGCGCAGGTGCTTTTTCTTTTGGCTTTTGACTTAATACAGCCTCTATTTCCTCCCGTTGAATTGGCTTAACAAGGTAGTCGACCGTGGGGCCACACAGACCCTTTATAACGCTTTTCACAGAAGGGTGACCCGTTATCAAAGTAACGCGAGGGCGCTTAGGAAGTGCATCTAACTCATTGAACAAGTGCGCGCCGCTTCCATCGGGTAGCATGAAATCAAGCAGTACATGGTCAAAGGTTTCTTTCTCTAACCAATCGCGGGCTTCTTTGAGTGTGGCAGCGGTAAGTACTTCGTGGCCAAGAAATTCGATGATAGTACAAGCTACTTCTGTGAACTCGGCGTCGTCATCAACTAAAAGTACGGTAAGCACGTGGATGTCCCTCTCTTCTTTCGTTTCCTATTCAGAAAAAATATGGAATAGAATCAATGTTATAGTTTTATCATACGCTATTAACAACTGAATGCTAAAGCGCATATTTAAAGTTTATTTATACGCTGGTTTAAATTGATAAAGCGTAAGCGCATCGGAAAATATCTAAGCGCTTCAAGCAACCCGGAAATCTTGAACATTTGCCTGGATGCCAGGGAAAGTCTGTTGCGCTACCTTCTTCTAATTTATCAACTCTTTGCGATCAGCGGTACACATCGCACTAAAGTACAGAATGTCTATATCTGTCTTTGTTTTATTAAGTGATTTTATTTTACTTATCAGGGGCATTTGCAAAAAGTATTCCTGTCTTCAACACACCGTCACATGCAATCGATGGCATATTTTTCGCACGATTTGCCTGTCTAAGGTTACTTGCAATCTCACTATGGCAAATCGAGTAGGTGCAAGAAATGTATATTAATTAGGCGAGGAGCCCGTCTGATTAGCGCGACGTTTGCTGGTAATGTGATATCAAAGGAATTGAAGATGTGGGGAAAAACAGCTGTAAGATCAATGACCTTGTACGAGTTGTTGGGGAAAATGCAGCCGCGAGCAAGACAAGATACGTTCGAGTTTGCTGAATTTTGGGATGTGATGGAGAAAAGAGGCTTTGGACCAATGTTGGCGCTGCCATCTTTTATCGCTTGCACACCGATTGGGGCCATCCCTGGGATCCCATCTTTAGCGGGTGGGACAATTTTACTCATCGCGTTGCAAATTTTACTCGGTCGTAGGCATCCTTGGTTACCGCAAAAAGTGATGCAACTAAACTGTGACGCCGATCAGCTTCGCTACATTGTCGAAAAGGTTAAACCGTATGCAGTACGCGTAGACCGCTTTTTAGTTCCTCGGTGTTTTTTCATGCGCCAGCCTGTGTTCAGATCACTCATCGCATTATGTTGTGCAGGTTGCGGACTTGTAATGATTCCTCTGGAGCTTATTCCCTTTATGGGCCTTATTCCCGCTTTTGCTGTTTTTATTATGGCAATAGGCATGGCCACAGACGATGGTGCTGTGGCGTTAGTTGGTGTTTCATTATCGCTATTTGGCTTTATACTTGGATTTGAACGCCTTGCAGTCGCTCTAAGCTGATGGTCAAACTACTCAGTACACGAATCGAGCATAAAATCTGACGATGGAAGGTTCATTGTTTGATATCGTAGCTCACCAATAAAAGCACGGGCAGCTGGCCCCAACGTATCGCCGTCTTCAAAAGACAGATAAAGGAGCGCCTTACGCAATGCTGCATTATTATCCAGGGGAAGGGGAACGAGTGTACCGTCTTCAAGCTCATCTTTAATTATTGCTATAGGCAGCCACGCAAAACCCAACCCCTGAGCAATAATATCTAATGACGTTCTAACGTGGCTTACGGTCCAGCGTTGCTCTGCACCTAACCAGCCCACATCAGCTTTACGTTCCGCGGACGAATCCCTTACCACAATTTGACGATGCGCTTTTAAGTCTTCCAGTGTGAGCGTTCTATTCAATTGGTGTAATGGATGGTCGGCGTGAGCGACAGCTGCAAACTCAATTTCGCACAAGTCTTCGCTAAAGCCATTAGGAAACACGAAAGGAGAGATGCCTAAATCAACGTTACCATTGCTCAAAAGTGAATTTGCGCCACTGAGCACAGTTTCTTCTATCTCGATACGAAGGAGCGGGAACTCAGCAGAAACTTTCGCTAGCACGTTATAAAGCAATTCAGACGGAAAAATAATATCCACCGCTATGCGTAAAGTTGTTTCTGTGCCAGATTGAAGGCTATTGGCAACGGCCTCGAGCTTGTGTGCTTCGCTCAGCAAAAAAGAGGCACGGCGATACATAAGTTCGCCTTGCGGCGAAAGCTGGACTTTACGTCCAATATTCTCAAACAACGACACACCAATGGCGTTTTCAAGCTTTTGAACCGCGTGGTGAACGCTCGATTGACTTTTGTGAACTTCAGCAGCAGCTTGATTAAAGCCGCCTGCATCGACGACGGCTTTGAACATTCGCCATTGTTCTAACGTAGATTTCAGCATACAGGCCCTTAAAACTCTTAATTAACGCTACTTATAGCATACACGTGGTTAAGAAGTCATTTTCGGTTTGCTTGGTTTATCGTGGGTACAGGGCATGTCACAACCGAAACGTTCTCATAGCCCATTTTTATAAGTTGCTCTGCTGCTAGTTTTGCTCGAACGCCCGACGCACAGTGAATATAAAGTGGCGCTGAAGCATCTTTAAACTGTTCCAGTGCCTTCATTTCGAGCACGCCGCGTGGTATGTGAAGCGCAGAAGGTACGGGCTGATTGGCAACTTCGGCACTCTCTCGTACATCAATCAGTATACCGCTATTGTTTCGGCACTCACTGGCCGCTTGCTCCGCAGATACAGTGCGTAAGTTATCGTCTATGTTTTCTATTCGAGTCTTCATGTCTATAAGCATACTTTTCCTTTTTGCCTAAACTTGGTTAAAATAAGTAAAATCTAATATATTGATGTCAGCGTAATAAAACAATGTAAAATACAGGGATTCGTCGCATAAATTGGCAGGTCGGCAAAATGTCTTATACTTTAGTATAGTAAATGGCTAAATTGGTGCCGAAATACTTTACAGATAGAGAGTGCTTATGTCCGAGGATATGGTAATAGGTTCAGATGATATAATGGAACACGCTGCGGAAGCCGAGATCTTCCTAAAGCAATTCGCGAATAAAACACGCCTTATGGTGCTTTGTTCGTTGCTGAAAGAGGAAAAATCGGTAACCGAACTTCTCGAAGTTGTTAGCGTCTCGCAGCCAGTGATTTCTCAGCATCTTGCTTTATTGCGAGAATCAAAGATGGTGGCCACAAGAAGGGAAGGTCAAACTATTTACTACCGCTTAGCAGACGAGCGCGTCAAGCGTTTGATTGCTTTGATGTACGAATTTTTCTGCGAGTAATTTTCTTTTTGTATCCTAAGCTACAATGTCCGCCTTCAACAACGGACATTGTAAAGTTCCTAACTAAAAATCGCCAACAGTGACATTCTTCGGTTATTAATTTCCGTTTTTATTCAATTGATCGCAAAGCATAGGCACATAGCCTTCTTCAGATATTTTTTCACTTTCCACTTCAGGTCTATCAACCAATTCGTCGTGACTTAAATTCACTACTACGCTGTGCGCCGCCCAGTCTATACTTTCAATATCGCTAGGCAGAAGTGCGAGATGTTTGCCACCCGGAAGCCAGTTGTTGGTATCTACCACTAGCATGATTATCTTCCAGCTCTCGGTGTCAATGACGAAGTTACTGATGTGGCCAACGTTATCAGTGGTTGTAGCAACTTCATATCCACCAACTTCGCCCACTGCTCTCAGGTGGTTGGTGCTCTTTTTCGGGTTTTCAGTTTCAGACTCTTCAGCGCGCTGTAATTCGACCAGTTCATTTGGATGTGCGAACTCCCCCCAAGCTCCTGGTCCAATCCAATAGTATCCGTAACCAAAATATTTGAAGAGATTTTCTTCGTATTCACGTGACACAGGCTTATGTTCGTCAATAGAGGGGCTGTTTTTTAATGTATCAACTGTCATATTGATATGAACAGACTCACTATCTTCATCTAACTGTTTGACAGATATAGGTGATATCACCACTTTACGGCTAAGCGGTAGCCAAGTATTGGTATCTGCGACCAAGTAGCGAACAGTGAAGGTTTCGTCATCGAAAAGGATATCGCGGATGCCGCCCACTTTGTCATCAAGGGCATGTATAGAAAAGTGAGTAAGCTGTTTTGAACTAATGATCATCGTTGCGCCTCCTTTGCATGGGCTCGTTTTTCAGAATGAAATGCACAATTCACTGCACATCACTCTGTATTACTACTAAGTGTAGACAGTCCTTAATGTTTCTTCATTTTGTTCTTGTCTGAAGTTGATTGAGATCATTTGTTCAATAACAAAAAAGCTCGCCGGAGCGAGCTTTTTAGCAATGCTGTAGCATTATGCTACATCGAATTCTTCATCAGAGTAGTCTTCATCATAGTCTGATTGGTTACTCGCACTGCTGTGAAGGGTGTAGAAGTGCTTTTTGCCCCTTGCTAATCTGACGTATTTCGCCCAGGCTTTTTCTAGGTTATTGCTAGCTTCAACTTTACCTGTAACGAATTCGACGAAATGTCTCTCATCATCACTTTCAGGCGACAATTCGCCACTTTCAAGTCCTAGCAGTGTTTTGCCGTAGTGGGTTAGAAGATCGGCTTCAGTGATACTGAAGTCACCTGATTTACGAAAACCGTATGGAAACTTCTGACGGTCAATATAAGGTTTTGCAGATTGTCGAATAGCTAAACTTTTCATGTTGTACCCAACGTAATGTTTTGTTCAGCGCACTTTTAAGATAATTAAAAACGAAGATAAAACAAAAGATTTTTCTCTTATCAATAAAAAATTTTTAACGGTATAAAATCTAACACTAAATTTTAGATTACGTTTGAAAAGTATACAGAAAGTGCGAGGGGATAACCTCAAGCGTGAGATGTCTAAGTTTTTGAAATTAAAGTAAAATGTAAGCTTTTATTTATTGGCCCTGCAACGGGCGTCGCTATTACACGAGCGTAAATGAGTTGGACGTTAAAAGTCTATGAAAATCACTGATGGGAATAATCAAAAATTCTTGTCGCTACGATGATTAAAATTCGTTTTCTATTTTGTCGCTTAAGATAATAATTGAGGTGTGTTAACAACCCAGAGAAGTCAATGAGTAAAGACTATCGTTACCAGCGTGATGAATGGGACTCGGTAGAAGAGGAAGATTTTCACGCTAAAAAGCCAAATTCCAAACGTCAAAGTACTGTAAAGGAAAAGCAGAAGCGTGACCTGCAACGCCGTGACAAACAGCGTCGCCTGCACCAAGAAGAGTATTAATTCAGCGAGTTGGTGAAATTTTAATAAAGCGTACCGTTTATAGCGGTGCGCTTCTGTGCTTTTGTGTTTACTTGCCGTATTATCTGTGTCAATTTAGACCCACTTTGATTCGGTTGTACAATAAGCATGGATATACGCTTTCTCACCACCTTTATAGAGGTGGCAAAAACTCGTCACTTTGGTAAAGCGGCTGAAAACCTTTACCTTACTCAATCTGCAGTCAGTGCGCGCATAAAGCTACTTGAAGAGTATTTTCATACCACGCTTTTTATTAGGCAACGCAACAGTATACAGCTCACTCAATCTGGTGAGAAACTTCTGCCTTACGCTAGGCAATTATGCGCAACGCTAAACGAAGCAAAACAAGAGCTCCAAATTCAATCCTCTGAATATGTTGTTTGCGGCGCAACACAGCTGGCGAGCGAGCTGTTATTGCCTCAGATGCTCAGCCACCTACACAACTCGTTTCCCGATTGGTCAGTAAAGGCTGAAGTTCTTACGTTAGATACCCTTTCGCGACAATTGCACGAAAGGGTGACAGACTTATCATTCTCCACTGAACCGTTGAAATCTGAAGAAGTAAACAGTGATGTATTGCTAGAGCAGGATTTGGCGCTATATAGAATTGGACAAGCGTCTGAGTCTATTGATGCAGCAGATTTTGTGGCTATTGATTGGGGAACTAAGGCAAGAGACTGGTTGCTTACTGCTTACCCTCAACTTCGCGATGCAAAGTTAAGAACCAATTCGTTGAATCTTGCGCTCAACAATTTACAGAGCGAAGGTGGTATAGCCGTATTACCGACCAACGTTGAGAGTCAGTTACCCGGTAGTGTGAAAGTGACCAGAATTGAAACGTTAGAAAACGTATCGTTTAAGGTGTATGTGCACAGCATGAAGCAAGTCAGACGAGTGGGTCTAGCAGAGATAATAGAAAGCGTGTCTAAAGCGTGTTAACCGCTGCCAATAAATTTACCCACGGTGCCTAATTTAAAGGCATGTGAATCGCAGAATTAAAGAGAGAAACTTATGTCACAATTACATCCTTTATTGGAAAAAAACGCATTTCAACGACTAGAAGCAAGCCTTGCAACAATTAAAGCGGAAGAGAAACTCTTCATTCTTAAAGATGAGCACGGCTGCGTAATGCTAACTACTGATGAAGAAGATGGTGTTCCGGTTTGGCCTGATGCTGAATTAGCACTCTTGTGGGCAACCGAAGACTGGGCACACTGTGAAGCGATGGAATTAAGCACCGAAGAGTTTTTGACTAAGTGGGTGCCGGGCATGACGCAAGATGAATTAATGGTCATTGTATGTCCTGTACCTGCTGAAGAAGGAGAGGTGATTACGCCAGAAGAGTTCGCTGACTACCTTTAAGATGTGATCTCAAGGGGAAGACAAAGGGTAATTATCCAGTAAGCAAATGGGGCATAATAAAGTTAGTTGGGTACAACGTATCTGGCGTTTATTGTGCCCTTAATTGATAACCCAAGGAGGCGTTATGTTTACTGAGCAACCCACAATGAATAGTCTATTCAGCCAACTAGGTTTAGGAAGTTCAGACGAAGAAATTGCTGAATTTTTTGAAACACATCGAGGGCTGAATAAGAGCCAACATCTTCATGAAGCGCCTTATTGGAATGAAAGTCAGTCTGCATTTTTGAAAGATGCCATTGTTGAAGACGCTGCGTGGGCCGAAGTAATAGACCAACTTAATGCTGAATTGCACGAATGATGGCTCTGCGCTCATAGATTTAAACGTCAAACTAATATTCAAAGCTCTGAGAGAAGGTAATAGCCGTTTTGTTGCACCTATCTGCTGATGATTTGTGGTTTCTTCCGTTAGGCGGAACGGGCGAAATTGGGATGAACCTCAATTTGTATGGTCACGATGGTCAATGGTTAATGGTTGACTGTGGGGTTTCTTTTGATGAGCCTCTCGTACCTGCCTACAAAGGCGTCATCCAAGCGTCTAACGAGAATACGTTCAAAGCCACTACGCATCGCGTTGTGGCTCCGGACCCTTCATTTATTGCTAAACAAAAAGAAGCACTAGCTGGCATTGTCATTACCCACGCCCATGAAGATCATGTAGGCGCAATTCCTTACCTTTGGGAACGTTTCCAAAAGCCAATTTATACTACGTCTTTTACCGCCGAAGTGTTAAGGCGAAAGCTTGCAAGGAGCAAATTGGCTAACCGTATTGCCATTATTGAAGTCGATGCAGGCGATACCAAGCAAATCGGGCCTTTTAGCGTTAACTGGCTAGCCATTACTCATTCGCTTCCAGAACCCTTCGCACTAAAAATCAATACACCAGTAGGCACAGTATTGCATACAGCAGACTGGAAAATTGATGCCAACCCCATAACAGGTTTACCTTTTGACGTTAGCCTTTACAAGCGACTAGGCAGTGAGAATATTCTTGCCATGGTTGGCGACTCTACCAATGCAACAAAACCGGGCTTTTCAATTTCAGAGAGAAATTGTTACGACGGCCTATTAAGCACTATCGCGCCGTTAAAGGGGAGAGCGGTGGTAGGATGCTTTGGTAGCAATATAGCACGGCTAATTTCGCTGGCTAAAGTCGCGAAGAAAACTAAGCGCTACATGGCGCTGTACGGTCGTTCGTTAATGAACATGTACGGCATTGCCAAGCAACAGGGCATTTGGCCAGACGATTTACCTGTGACCGATCCCCAACATTTAGGTTATCTTCCCCCCCATGAAGTTTTAGCCGTAGCGACAGGCAGCCAGGGCGAGAAAAATACCGCGCTGGCGCGTTTTGCAAAAGACACTCACCCTCACCTTAGTTTAGATAAAGGGGATACTGTGCTATTTTCTTCGATAGTTATTCCTGGAAATGAAGAAAGTGTAGGTCGACTAAGTAAAGCGCTGCAGGCAAAGGGAGTAACGGTTATTCACAGTGAAGATAGCACGCTGCCAATTCATGCCAGCGGTCACCCCTGTGAAGAAGAATTAAAGCTCATGTATCATTGGGTAAAACCTACCATTGCTATTCCGGTTCACGGCGAGCATCAACACCTTCAAGCACATGCAAATATTGCTAAAGCGTGCGGTATTAAAAAGACCTATGTAGGGCAGAACGGTGATTTGTACAGGCTAGCGCCACAGCCAAGCATTCGCAGGCAGGTTGTTCCAGTTGGTCGCATTCCTGTACAGCAAGAGTAAAATAAAAATATCGAAATAGCCCTAAGTGTATTTAGTCGGACGTGCCTTTTGCTTTTGTTCATATTGCACTCTTTAGAAAAATTAATTTTTATTTATCAATGTGATAGATGTTTCCTTCACGTTTTTAAAAACCTCATTTTAGAAGCTGCCCAAGTTTAAAACATTCTGTTACACTTCGGTTTATAATAAAAATTTAAAACGTGCGACCCATTTTTGATGAGATATTTCAACTATCTTTTACTGCTGGTTTTAGTTGTAAGCCTACAAGCGGTGGCCTCACCGCGACTGTCTAATCCCGTCTTTCAGTCTTTATCGACCAAAAATGGCCTTCCGCAAGATATCGTCAACGACATTGTTATAAACGAAGATGGCTTTGTGTGGATAGCCACAGAAGGTGGTTTGGTTCGTTGGGATGGAGTAAGAACTAAACGAGTAGCAGGTCCAGACAATTCTCTTATCGACTCATCCATTTATCGACTTGCTCTTCAAGGTACTGAAGCGTTGTGGTTTAGCGTGTACGGCAGAGGAGTTTATTATCTCGATTTAGCCACTCAGGATGTGGTGCAATTAGAGCCAACGTACTACCACGACTTTGAAGGTTTTGTGCAACATGCGGAAACCTTTCATTGGCAAGATGACACGCACCTTATCATTGCACTGACAGAAGAAGTGCATAAATTTAACACGCAAACTAAAACCCTTGAGCGAATAGCAAAGCTCCCTGAGCCGCTGTTGGGTAACAGCCAAAGCATCCGGGCGGCAATCACCGTTGAAGACACCTTACTGGTAGCCACTACATCGGGGGTGTACGTCAAAAATATCAACAATTTAGAACAGCCTTTACGTAGACTTGATTACCTGGGTGATATTCCCGAAAACCTCGATAACGCCAATGCAAAGTTTCTACTTTTAGACGATAAGGACAGGGTGTGGATTTCAACGGTTTTGGGCGTATTTGTTGCTCAGAAACAAGACTTTCTCAAGCAGGTACAGGGTGAAAAAGAACATGTCTTTACACAGGTCGTATCCGACAGAAACGTGTGGACGTTGGTTCAGTACAAAGACGCCGCTTTTTGGATGGGCACTAATAAAGGGCTATATCAGCTGAGTAAAAAAGCAGGTGGTTGGGAATACGAACACATCTTAGAACCGCATAACGGTTTCACCGAAATTTCAAACAAAAAATTATCGCCATTGCCAAAGATGAATCTGACAACCTCTGGTTAAGTTCAGTCTATGCTGGCGCGCTGTATTTCGGTGTGAAAAGTGCGGATATTTTTGCCATCCAGAACGAACGAGCAGGTGAGGCTAGCGTTTTGACTAGCCATGTGGTGTGGTCGTTTGCTGAGACTGAGCCTAATAAAATTTGGATAGGTACAGAAAATGGGCTTAATCACTATGATTTCTCGACAAAAAAGTCTGAGAAGTATCTGTATTCAAAAAGTGAAAGAGCGATTATCGGTGAAGGAGCCGTAGACAAAATTGTTCCAACGCAAAGTGGCGAATTGTTTCTCAATACGTACAACGGAATACGGTTGTTTGATATGGAAACAGGGGAGGCTAACCGGCCAGAGGTATTAAAAGGTGGCGATGACACTATATTTGATGCGTATGGCACGGGAATGATGCTTTCAGATAAAGGGGATTTGTACTTTATTGGCAACGAAGGTTTTGTAAAGTATGACGTGGACGAGAAAGAAATTTCCTCTTTAGAGCTGGATCCTCGTGTTTTTGACATAAATTTTTCATTGGGTTTTTTGGGGCAGTCTCATTACCACAATGATCGATTATTTTTTGCTACCGAAGGTGGTTTGTGGTTAATCGACCCAGAGACGTTCCAGCATGAATTGGTCTATCGATTCTCAGAGCTACAGCGTGGCCGAGATCGCTCTATATCGTCGTGGGTTATCGACGATATGGGTGTGCTGTGGCTTGCATACAGCGGCGTAGGGTTGGTTGGTATAGACGCAGACACGTTTGAGCCGTTGTACAACCTAAATGAATCGAATATTTTATTATCAAACATTGTTTACGGACTGCAAAAAGACGAAGCAGGCAATATCTGGTTTAGTTCGCACAAAGGGTTACACAATTACGATCCGTCTACCGGCCAAATTAAGAACTTTATCTACGGACGAGAGCTAAGTGTTTCTGAGTTTAACCAGGGGGCTTCGCTTAAGCTTAAGGACGGTCGACTGGCTTACGGTTCGACAAGCGGCGCTGTGGTTTTCTCTGCATCGCAATTGGAAAGCTTGGAAGTTGGAAGAAGTTTGCTCAGTAAGCAAACTGCTATAACGGAAGTTGCCGTAGACAATAGGGTGCTTAATCAGCCGCTTAAAAACCTAAGTGGACATCATTTCGATCTCGATTACGAAGATTATGGGTTAACAATCCATTTTTCGTCATTAGCGATGTCAGGCATAGGAAAAGTAAAGTACTACTACAAGCTGTTGAACGGTGATCGCGTCGTTACAGAAGGCGTGACTGACGATGCAAAAATAACCTTTACCAACATAGAACCGGGTGACTACGTTTTTTCTGTTGCCCCCACGCCAGGTAGTTTCGACTATAACGTGCTACCGGCTGAAATTACGCTTTATATGCCACATGCGCCTCTCCGTTCACCGCTTGCATATACTATTTACGCAGCGCTCATCGTAAGTTTATTCGTAGCATATTTACTCTCCCGTCAACGCCAACTGTTTAGACTACAAAAAGCTCAGCAGCAGGTAACGCTATTCAGTGACGCTTTTAGACAAACTCGAGACTGGGTTTTAATTTTTGATAAAGAAAAGCGTTTAGTTGCCGCGAACCCAGCTTTTGAACACGTGTTCGGCTTTAATAATAAAGAGCCGTTACCCAAGCAGTTGGCACGACTTTATTTGCGTTACCCAACGTTGAATAGACACCTTTCTGGCAAATTACCGGAAATGCAGGGAGGGGATTTTTGGAAAGACGAGGCCGTGATCGATGGTGCTGATGGCAAGCGCTACGACGTGCTTATTGATATAACGGCGGTAAGTGGCGAAAGTAATACTGCAGAGCATTACCTGATTGTTATTTCCGACATCACAGAACAAAAAAATGCTGAGCGCAAACTTCTGAAAATCGCGACCTACGATGGCTTAACAGGCTTGGTCAATAGAACATTGCTGCTAGACAGACTGGAGCATGCTATTGGGCTTGCCCGTCATCATGAGCATCGTGTGGCGGTGATGTTTGTTGACTTGGATAGATTTAAAGGTATTAACGACTCACTTGGGCATGACTACGGTGACAAACTGCTGCGCATTGTAGCCAACCGAATGCGAAACCTTGTGGCTGAGTCGGGCACCGTTGCGCGATTAGGTGGCGATGAATTCGTTATTGTTATTGAGGAAGTTAATGCCAATGACGACTTGAGCTCATTCGTGGCCCAAATCATTGAGTCAGTAGAAACGCCTATATCGTTAGCAGAGGAAGTGCTTCGTGTTTCTTGCAGTATTGGCGTGGCGTTTTATCCAGAAGACGCCTCTGAGCCTGCTGAGCTTATCAAGCAGGCTGATGTGGCCATGTATACGGCGAAGAAGGACGTATTAAGCGGCTTTACCTACTTTACGACAGACATGAATGAACGTGCCAAAACGCGTTTACAGCTTGAAAATAAAGTAAAACGTGCCTATTCAGATGACTGCTTCTTCAATCACTACCAGCCAATTATAGATGCCAGAACCAATACCACTATTGGGGTTGAGTTACTGCTGCGAGGAAAACTGGATAACGAGCCTCTTTTCCCCGATCAGTTCATTCCGGTACTTGAAGAATTGAAGTACATAATAGAAGTTACACGACAGGCAATGCGAAGAGCGGCAGAGGACTTGTCGTCCTGGTACAGCCAAGGGTTCACGGGGTTTGTCTCTATTAATCTATCTGCACTTCACTTCAAAACCGAATTCGACTTAACCGGTGTGCTAACCCTGCTTGATGAGTTCAATCTACCCAAAGAAGCGTTTCGATTCGAGATTACCGAAGGCGTATTGATGGATGACAGTGACAATGCGTTAAGACAGATTAATCGGTTTGTGAAAGAAGGATTTGTATTAGCCCTTGACGATTTTGGTACAGGTTACTCGTCTTTAAGCTATTTAAAGCGTTATCCGTTGTCGGTATTAAAAATCGACAAGAGTTTCGTTAACGAAATGGCGCCGGGTAATGCAAACGAAGCGCTGGTAACAACAACCATTACGTTAGCGAATAACTTGAATATGAGTTGTGTTGCGGAAGGCGTTGAAACAAAAGCGCAAGCAGAAGAATTGATTGGAAAAGCGTGTTATTTCCACCAAGGCTATTTCTACGCCAAGCCTTGTACCGCCGAGGAAGTGGCACCGCTGTTATTTAAAGCGTGGTAAAACGTCGATATTTACCGCGTTTTTCTAACAGATAAGACCATAAAGATTCAAAAGCCAAATCTATAAGAAAACTAAATTTAACCTCTAAAGCCTTGTTATTCGTCGCATAGAATGTAAACGCTTGTTTAAAAAGCTTGTTTTTCAATAAAAAATAGGGCTTATTAGAAGTCTGTGAAATCATTGTAAAAATGAGCTACATTATAACAACATATGAGTGACTTATGCCGCTAGACATGACAGCAAACGCAAATACCACGGAAGTAATAACATCGCCATTAAGTATGTTGTACCACTGGGAACAGAGCCGTGGGAACGACGTATTTCTTACGCAGCCTATTAACGGTGAATACCACGACTACACATGGAAGCAAGTCGCCGAACAAGCCAGAAAAGTGGCAGCACGTTTACGTGAATTCGATTTCCCGCAAGGCAGCCGTATAGGTATCTTTTCAAAAAACTGTGCTGAGTGGTTTATCGCTGATCTGGGCATTATGATGGCAGGTCACGTGTCGGTACCTATTTTCTCAACAGCCGGTCCAGACACGGTCCAGTATGTATTGAAACATGCTGACGTACAGCTACTGTTCGTTGGAAAACTAGATAATACTGCAGAACAAGTTGCCTCCATCCCTTCAGAATATTTAACGGTTGCCTTTCCTTATCCAAACATTGCTACTAAGCAGCAGTGGAAAGCGTTTATGGATATCGCGCCCATAACAGACTCGCCTGTACCTGATATGGATGATTTGATGACAATCATTTATACGTCTGGCAGTACCGGTCAGCCTAAAGGGGTGGTGCACAGTTACAATACGGCTTGTTGGGCAGCGCGTCGTTCGCTTGATCAATTGGGTATTAACCAAGACGATCGCACAATGAGCTACTTACCACTTGCGCATATTACAGAGCGTGTACTGGTCGAGCTTTCAAGCTACTACAGTGGTGGCAAAATTCACTTTGTAGAAGATTTAACTACCTTCCAACGGGATGTAGGTCACTGTCAGCCAACGCTATTTATTTCGGTACCGCGTTTATGGACGAAGTTTCAGATGGGCGTGTTAGCGAAAATGCCGCAGAAGAAACTGGATACGCTGCTTAAAATTCCAATTTTGAACAAAATTGTTGCGAAGAAAATTCGCGATGGCTTGGGCATTAATAACGCACGTTTGTGGGCAAGCGGTTCGGCGCCACTTGCTCCAGCAGTCATTGAATGGTTCGCGAAAATTGGTATCTACATTTCTGAGGGATGGGGAATGACCGAGAACAGTGCTTATGGCACCGGCAGTGTACCTTTCCGTCATGATAAAATCGGCTGTATCGGCAAGCCATACGACGGCGTAGACATTCGCACGTCAGAAGAAGGTGAGATTCAAGTTAAGTCGCCGTGCAATATGCTGGAATACTACTTGGAACCACAAAAAACGGCTGAAGTCTTTACTGAGGATGGTTATCTGCGCACTGGCGATAAAGGGGTCATTGATGCTGATGGCTACGTTAAAATTACTGGTCGTTTAAAAGACATCTTTAAAACCGCGAAGGGTAAGTATGTTACGCCAGCGCCGATTGAAGCAAAATTCATGGAAAACCCTATTGTTGAGCAAGTGTGTGTAACGGGGACTAATTTGCCTCAACCTGTGGCTTTGCTAGTGCTTAGTGAAGAAGCGCAGAAAAAAGACAAAGTAGGCATTGAAGCAAGCCTTAAGAAAACATTCGAAGCTATCAACGCAAAACTGGAAAGCCATCAAGTTATGGATCGCGTCGTCATTATGAAAAACGAATGGAGCATCGAAAACGACTTGCTGACTCCGACGCTCAAAGTAAAGCGTCATGTTTTAGAAGACCGCTTTGTAGATATTATCCAAGGTAGCTATAGCGACAAATTAGTTTGGGTTGACGCGTAAAATCGTCGTTGAGTCTTTTGCTTTGGCAATAATTAAAAAAGCTCTGTCTATGACAGAGCTTTTTGTTATCGGAAGGAGACGCAATAAGCGTTGAAACTGTGTTGGGCTATAAGTACTACAGCGAGGCTACATCGCGTTAAACGAAACGCACTGGTCGCTTTAAGAAGGGTAGCGAGAGCGTAACCCTTCATACACTAAGTCGCTAAACTCTGGCTTCGTTAAATCTAGGGCATCCATTACTTCTACCAAATGCTCGTTGTCTTCACGACCTTCCCACACTTTAACGTAAGTGCCTTCTTTATAGCCGTTATCTTGGCGGAAAAAATTAAGTACATTTTTACCTACGTACTGACGATACAGTTCGTCAGCTGACATTTCACACTGGCTTACGATGAACATGAATAGTGGCACGCTAAAGCGTTTGGCGGCGCAAAGGCCCGTCATGAGCTCTAAATTATCAAGAAGCGACAGATTTGACGCGTCGTAGTCTTTGCCATCAAAAATCACTAAGGTGTTGCCACTTGCCAGTTCAGAAGCAATACTTTTTGCAGATTCAGCGATATCGCCTTTATATTCAATAATGCAGGCACTTAGTGCAAAGTGCCAGATATCCACCAATTCCATCTGAAGCTGTGGCAAGTCTTTTTGCTGTGCTTTCCACCATTTCCAGCCGTGATGCTCAATTGCTTCAACTGACTCTACCATTGCTGCACGTAAGTATCCGTAACCAGCATTTAGCCAGTCTGGGTTTACTTTGGCGTTCATTTTATCCTGAAGAGAAAGCATAGTGGCGAGTTGTTGCGCGGTTAACATTGTTGCTCCT
Source organism: Alteromonas sp. KUL17 (assembly GCF_006538305.1). Lineage (NCBI taxonomy): Bacteria > Pseudomonadati > Pseudomonadota > Gammaproteobacteria > Alteromonadales > Alteromonadaceae > Alteromonas > Alteromonas sp. KUL17. Next base: position 102,069 of record NZ_BJKJ01000012.1, on the reverse strand, counting down.
GACCGTGAAATTGTGTTGCGTTTCGTAAAGGCGAAATTGTACTTGAATGACGCTTCGGGAGAAACTGCTAAATTTACGACGGCGAGAGTAAAGCGCTTTCTTTAATGTCTGCTTGCTTGTGGTGCACTTGCACCACGGTAAAACTATGACTTATTGGTCATGTTTTCTATTTTTGTTTAAGTTGTTGATATTTCAAGTTTAAAAAGTTGGCATTCAACCTGCTAAACATAAAGCGTTAACAGTGCTGCTCAGTAGCGCTAACGTGAATGAGTGCCAGGCAACGCTTATTCACGTTGTTACTGAGTAGACCGTAAACCTTACCCATACAGATTTTTCGTGTCCTGAGGTCTGTGTGGGTTTTTTTTGTCTGAAAATCGCCCACACACGCTTCTTTGCACTCATTTACTGCGCCAGATCTCTCTATCACTTTGCTAAGAACCCTCCGGATATTGTTTTCGCCATGCACCCCGATATTTGTTTTATTATCATAAGACATTTGCTTATCTAAATTTTGGAGAAATAACTTAACTACTGAGCACAATGCGATACACTAAATTATAAGGTCGACGATACCTGTACAGTCTTTGCACAGTATCTAAAAGCACGTTCTACAAAGGATTTTTCGATTGCTTGCGCTATATCCCTCTAATAAATTAGAACACTTAAGTTTTCTTCTCACCACGCTTTTACGTCAGCAGCCCATGGGTGTGTTTACACCAGAAACCATCTTGGTTGAAAGCCCGGGAATGCAGCACTGGGTCAGTATGCAGCTTGCCACAGAACACGGTGTGGCAATGAATATTGATTATCCTTTGCCGGTGCGCTTTATGTGGAATACAGCACGTACTGTGTTAGGACAAGACAAAGTACCCAAGCAATCTCCCTATCGTCGTGAAGTACTGACATGGCGAATCGACAATATTCTCCAAGATGGCTCGCTAATGAGCGCAGAAGCCTTCGAACAAGTTAACCGGTATTGGCAAAATGCGGGAAGTGAACAAGAGCAGGGGTTACAGCGCCTTCAGCTTGCTACCGCTCTGGCCGACGTGTACGAGCAATACTTGTTGTACCGCCCGGACTGGTTGTTTAAATGGGAAGCTAACGAACGCGCTGTATTTGATGACATAGAGATATGGCAAAGCGAAATTTGGCGCATATTGGTCAAAGAGCAGCCGTTGCATCCTGCACGTTTGCATCAAATGACGCTCGATGCGTTGGAAGCTGGTCATTTACCAAGCGAGCCAACGAACAAGTTGCCTGATCGTGTGATAGTGTTTGCTATTAATACTATGGCCCCACAGCTTATCGCATTTTTTGATGCCCTCGCGCAGCACATTGATATTCATATATTTCATTTAAATCCTAGCGTTAATTATTGGGGTGAAGCGAAAAGCAGTAGCGAACAGGCGAAATTATTGCGGTTAGAAGGCCTTAAAAAATGGATGGAAGAAGATCAGTCAAACCCGCTGCTTGGCAACTTAGGTAAACAGGGCAGAGAGCTATTCAACTTACTCACTGAACTGGATACCTTTGAGATTAGTGCGTTTGATTCACCGGATTTTGAAGAAACAAACGATAACGCTGGCAGCGACAATGCTCGTGGTCTCCTCGAGTATATTCACAACGATATCTTGCAGGCCGCTCAACCGAAGCCACTTGCTCATGATTTAAGAGAAAAAGACGATAGCGTTACTATCATGTGTACCCATTCCGCACTTCGCGAAGTGCAGGTTTTACACGACCACTTGTTACACTGGTTATCTCAAGATAAAACGCGCACCCCATCTGATATTCTGGTGATGTGCCCCGCCATCGAAAACTACGCGCCATTTGTTGATGCTGTATTTCACAGAGTAGGTACTAAGGCTTTGGCTGGCAGGGGGCAGGTTAGGCTTCCTTGTACCATTGCAGATAGAAGCCCAATGGATGCAGAGCCGTTGATTGCGGCGTTTATGGCGCTGTTACAGCTGCCCGATAGCCGCTTTGGTGTGTCGGACATTATGGATTATCTGCAGCTAGATTCAGTGCAAAAGCGTTTCTCAGTGTCACAAGAAGATATCGAGCAAATGGTGGTTTGGCTAAAACAAGCTCATATTCATTGGGGTCTTAATAGCGCCCATAAAACGGCCGTTTCAGAAGGTGTTGATCTAGACGACACTTACAGCTGGTGGTGGGGAATACGTCGATTACTTATGGGTATGCTTGCACCAGATAGTGAAGTCATTGTGAGTGACTTACTTACTATTCCCGACGTTGAAGGACAAAGTGCGCTTACGCTAGGTAAGCTTATTGACGTTGTGGCGCTGTTGGGTGAGTTTGCCCAAGTATTAACAGCCCCAAGGACGGCCGCGCAGTGGTCTAAAGCCTTAATATCGCTTAGAGATGCGTGTTTTATGCCGATAAAAGAGCAGCAGCAAAGTTGGGATCTTATCGCCAAAGTTGCTGCCGATCTTGCTGCACGATGCGAAGAGGCAGGTTATGAACACGAACTCACCCTTCGTCAGGTTCGCGACCTGCTACTCAATCGATTCTCGTCGCCAGATGCCGGTAACCACTTTATGACCGGTCAGGTTACGGTGTGTTCTATGCTGCCAATGCGTAGCATTCCATTTAAAAAAGTGTGCATTTTGGGGCTGAACGACAGTGAATTCCCCAGAAAATCAAGCCCGCTGGGTCTCGATTTAATGGCAGGTGCTGGCCGCCAAATTGGTGACCGCTCACGACGTTTGGAGGACAGATATTTATTCCTCGAAGCCATTATTTCCACCAGAGAGAGCTTATATTTAAGCTACCAAGGAAACGATGTTACTAATAATAGTGAGCGACAACCCAGTCTGGTATTGGCTGAGTTCATGGATATGTTAGCAAACAGCTACGCACTGGAGTTATCAAAGTACAGCGTTAATGCGCCGCTACACCCGTTTAGTGAAGAAGGCTTTACGGGAACCTTGCCGAGCTACGAAACAGGGTGGTTACGGTTAGCTGACGCGTTACAAAAAACGAAATTAAATACCGACGAAGCAGATAATGACTCTACCGATGATGGTAATTCGGCAACGCTAGCGCCATCAGCTGATACGCTTTCAACGCAAACGTTTCGTTTATCAGGTATTCAAATTGCGAGAGCTTTCAAAGATCCGCTGGAGTATTTTTCCGTCCAACGGCTGGGCGTGAATCTGTCTCAATCGTTTACGCTACTTGAAAATAGCGAGCCGTTTGAAACCAATGCGCGGCTGCGCTACCAGGTGCTCGACGCTATCTTTTCGTCTGCAGAGCGCGTTGCGCCAGAGAAAGATGATGTTACCCAGCTTTCCTATAGTGAAAAAGTGATCACGTTTGCGTCGCTTAGAGGGGATATTCCCAATAACCCCGTTGCCAGAGATGAAGTTGACATGTGGAAAGAAGGGGCGTTGGCATTGAGTCAGGCCATGGGCCCTCATGACGCGGAGCCTAAAAAAGCGCACTTTCAAGGCAAATACATCACCTTTACTTCATCGGCTTTATTAGGCAGTGACGCGCTAGTCGAGCTTTGTGCAGGCAAGATTGACGCACATCGCGCTTTGGGTTTCTTCATCTCACAATTAGTTTTTTCAAGTAGCGATGAAGAAACCAGCTACAGCAACTATCCGCTGGATATCTATTCGTGTGCCTGGGAAAAGGGCGAAACCATTTTGAAAAAGCAGCGCTTCCCCGCTTACGACCGGGAAACTGCTGTGCGTTTACTTTTGTTTATTGAACAGCTTTATATGGCAGTTTACACGGCGCCGACACCTATTCATTTAAGTTTGTTCGGTACGTTTATGCCCGGAACCAGAAATTCAGACACTAAGCCTGTAGTGGAAAGCATAAAGCCTGAGATGATTACCGACATTCTGCATGCGTTACTAGAGAGTGCGGACGGGACTAGTGAAACCGACAAAGCGATACTTAGACAAGTTCAACAGGCAATTGACGAGATGTGTCCGTTTGCAGATAAAGAGAACGCTGTAGGTAGTGAAGCGACAAATGAAAAACATGAAAAAGCGAAACAGGCGGTGGATCAAGCCGCTGCACTTTTAACACGATAGAGTTACAGCGAGCATTAACAGACTGGCAGCAAAGTAGCGGGCAATTCAGCGCCGATATGGCAAGCAACCCTTACTTACATTGGCTGTTTCCTCAGGGCGTGAGTTGGAATGATATACCGCATTTAAGTGCTTTTGTGCTGCTCGCCATGGTCAACAATGCGTCTCAGGAGGAGAAGCTATGAGTTACAACCCTACATCCTCTGACAACCCTCTAGACGAGCAAGCTAAGCTGCAAACCGACGACCACAGCGGCACTGAAGCGCAATTACTCGATGTAGTCGCTATGCCTTTAAAAGGGCGCCACCTTATTGAGGCCAGCGCGGGCACAGGTAAAACCTTTAATATTACGCGCTTGTATCTGCGTCTATTGCTTGAAAAAAAGCTTACCGTCAAAGAAATATTGGTGATGACTTTCACCAAAGCCGCGACCGAAGAAATAAAGGGGCGTATTGCGGCAACACTAAGAGAAGCCCTCCTTATTTGGCAGCAAGCCAAAGATAACGGCAATGAAATAGACAGTGGCTGTGACCCGGTTTATCAGTATTTATTTAATAGCTGTGATATTGACGAGAGTTTGGCACTTTTAAAAGCGGCGCAGCTGGAGCTTGATGAAGCCTCGGTGTTTACTATTCACGGCTTTTGTCAGCATGTTATTACCCAATTAGCATTTAACAGCGGCTTTGCCATGTCGCTTAATTTGGGCAATGACACCAGCGACTTATATCTTGAAGCTGCCGAAGACTTCATTCGAAAAATTAGCAAAAGTGAGGACGAGTTTAGGCTACTGGCAGAGTCTGGCTGGCATACACCTGACAGACTGCTGCGAGAGTTTAACGCCAGCATTAAAAGTACTCTGACCCCAATATTGCTTAGTGAAGAGGATATTGAGGCGGCGTGTAAAAAGCAGCTAGATGAAGCGCCGCATACATCTTTAGCCTACGTGAAGTCTCTACTTCAAAGCGTAGAGGATAATGAAGGGCTATTGGTAGAACAGCTTATCAAAACACCGGCTCATAAAAAACGAACGGCCACAGGAGTTGGCTGCACTGAAAGCTTGGTTGCGTTCTTGCGTGGATGAACAAAGTTATTATCTTCCGCCGCCCGAAGCGGAAGCCTTTGTTAAAGGTAACCGATATGCGCGAAATTCATCTGGTGTAAAAGAGATCTTAACGCCTATAAAAGATTTTGCAGGGGCGCTTAAAAAAGCATTTAGTGAGAAAGACAAAGCGCTTGGTAAGGTGCCTGTATTCAAGCTGGTGGTTGAAGCCATTGCGTTCATCAAATCCCGCGTTGAAAAGCAGAAAAAGCAGCTTGGCGTTATCGACTTCGACGATCTTATTCGCATGCTCGCCGACGAAGTGGTGAAGCCGAACAATACCCTTGTGCCTGAGCTTCGTAAGAAGTTTCCCGTAGCGCTTATTGACGAATTTCAAGATACCGATGCAAAGCAGTACGCTATTTTAGACGCAGTTTATCCTAATCTTGCGGATGCTAACGAAAGTGCATTATTAATGATAGGTGACCCCAAGCAGGCGATTTATCGCTTTCGCGGCGGCGATATCTTTACCTATTTAAAGGCGGGTAGGCAGGCAGATTACCGCTGGGTGATGAATACCAACTGGCGCTCGGTTGAGGGAATGGTTAAAGCCTATAATCGGTTATTTTATGGCGCGCCTGTGGCATCAAATAGACCTGCCGATGTGTTTGGTTTTGATATCAAATACAACCCAGTCGAATTTACGCCTAAAGCGGCCGCGGCAAAAACGCCACTTATCGACCCTGCCGAACAAGACAAGGTAATGAAAAGTGCTGTAATGAAGAGCGGTGTAATGAAAAGTGCTGTAACGAAACGCAGCGCAATGAACTATGTTAGCATGTGTTTGGACGACAAAGAAAACGCCCACATTATGCGTCGCAAAATGGCTCAGTGGATTGCGCAAGAGATTTACCGCTTATTGAACGAAGCGCACTTTCAAACCGCCAATGGTGGCACCGCGCCGGTGAGGCCTCAAGATATCGCTATCTTGGTGAAAGACAGGACCGAAGCTGGCGCTATCAAAAGTGTACTGCAGCAAAAAGGCTTGGCGTGTGTTTATTTAAGCGATCGCAGTAACTTATTTGCCAGTGCCGAAGCCAAAGATGTACTGCGGTTACTTAACGGTATTTGGCACGCTAACGACACCAGTAAAGTGGCGTCGAGCTTGGCGTCACCGCTTTGGGGTTATAGTGCCCAAACACTTATTGAATTGCTATACCATGAAGATGACGCGCAGTGGGATGCTGCTATCGACAAGGTATTGTCGCTGCGGGATATGTGGCTGCAAAAAGGGTGCATGAGTGTGCTGCTGTATTTAATGCAAGACAGCTATCAACCTCATGCTGACAGCGTGGAACGCGCCCTTACTAACTATCAGCATTTGGCCGAAGTGATGGAAAAAGCTAGCACTACTCACCAGCGCCCAGAGCAGCTACTCGACTGGTTGAATAAGCAAATTCATAAGCCTGAAAGCGATGAAGAGCTTACTTTGCGCCTTGAAAGTGACAGCCAACTTATTCGACTTATTACTCAACACGGCTCGAAAGGGCTAGAATACCCCATCGTGTTTGTTCCTTTTGCCACCGGCTACAGAGACGCCGCTAAAAACGGCAACACTACGTCGCAAATATTTACTTATTACGACGAGGAAAAACAAGATTTACAAATGCAGCTTGGGCAGACGCCACAGGCCATAGCTCGCGTTCAAAGCGAGAGCGAAGCGGAAGACATGCGACTGGCCTATGTGGCGGTAACACGAGCTGCCCATCGCTGTTACATGGGTGTTGTACCGCTAACTAACAATGAAAGAAGCGCATTAGCACGAGCACTTGGTGTAGGCGACGATGGCAGCAACAACGATTGGTCGAGTGTGTTAAACCGCGTTGCTGAAGAAGATGCGTCCCATGCCAGCCATATCGACGGTGATGAGTTTGAGGAAGTGTATACTGGCTTTGAACAAGAAGATGAGCTTCCTCAGCTTACCGCGTTGCAATTTACCGGCACGGCAAGCGAAGAATGGCGACTGTATTCATTCTCAGCAATGAGCCGTTTAACCACGGTTGGTGCTAACCAAAGCGTTGAAACAGGCACAGCAGCAGAGAGCGGCGCATCAACAGAGCCCTTGGGTCAAACCCTTCCTAGTGTGCCCGTACTTCAAACCATTCGAGATGAAGAAGTGTATGCAAGCGACACCCTCATGGGTGAGATGGGCTCAATTGATGCAGACATCAATTCCTCGGCAGCTGTTGAAAGTACGGTAAGTAAAAGTGATCTGCGTTTTACCCTAGAGAAAGGTGCGAGCGCAGGTAATTTACTTCACGATATTCTAGAGCACAGTGACTTTAGTGCGCCCGATTGGGAAGAAACGGGTAAGGAACTGGTTAACCGCTTCGGGTTAGATGAAAAGCGAACGCCGCTACTTTATGAATGGTTAGAAGAAGCGCTACAGACGCCTCTGTATCCCAATATGCAGCTAAGTATGAGTGATTTGCCCTTAGCGCAAACCCTGCGCGAAGCCGAATTCTATTTTCCAATGAACGACACGCAATGGACTCAGCTTCGTGAAGTACTCGCTACCCATAGGCAAAACGTAGCTGACGTTATTGGTGGCGAGATGGAAACAGCGCCTCAATTAATCACAGCTAAATTACAGGGAATGATGCACGGGTTTATTGATTTGATTTTTGAACATGACGGTCAGTTTTATGTGGCAGACTACAAATCAACCTGGCTTGGCGACACCCTTGATAGCTACACGCCAACAGCGCTGTTTCACAATAACCAGCATCACCTTTACGACCTTCAGTACTTAATTTACTGCTTGGCGCTACATCGCTATTTAAAGAATACGCTGCCTAACTACGACCCAGATATGCATTTTGGTGGAGTGTATTACTTGTATCTACGCGGTATGCACCCAGAAAACGAGCGCGGGGAAGGGGTATTTTATACTGATGTTCCATCGTCTGTACTCAATCGATTAGACGGGATATTTGCGAGCAAAGACGATGCCCAGCAAGGCAATAGTTCTTCGAATGCAGGCAGCTCTCACCAGCCTTTGGAACAAACGTCTTCGGGTCAGCAGCAGTTTAGTTTCGATGACGAGTAGTCAACATCATAGAGGCTAAAGCAAAGGAAAATAATGAAAAGCAATCAACACTCTGTACCGTCATTTTTTGATAACTTGTTTGGCATCGAGGCGATCGACAAATTTGTCGCAAAAGAATTTGGCTTTATTGATGAACTGGAGCAAGAAGAACAGTTTATTTGGGCTGGGATCTTAGCATACTTGTCGTATATGCAGCGCAATGGCCACAGCTGTATCTATCTAAAAGACATAGCGGGTACGACGCTTTTTAAAGAGGTAGTCGCAGAACAAGAGGCAGCCTTGGCGGTTGAAACGAATGAGCATAGCAGTAATGGGGCGGCGGCTGCTTCACTGACGCTGGTTGAACAAACCGAGCAGGAAAAAGCGCCCAAAGCAGGTGTTGACGTGCCACAACTAACACCGTTACTTAGAATTTTAAAAAGCGCACTGGTTAACGAGCAGGTGGCTCAACTATTTGTCTATAGCAACGGCAAGCTGTACAGCCGTCGCTACTATGAATTTGAACAAGAAGTAGCACGCAATGTTGTAAAACGAGCTGCGCTTACGCCGTTAAGTGATGAGGCAAGCGAAAAAGTAAAGCAACTTTGGCCAGCAATCTTTCCTACCGAAACAACCGATCGGCAAGATTGGCAGCAAATAGCGGTGGCGAAAAGCCTAATGCAGCGCTTTTGCGTTATAAACGGTGGGCCAGGAACAGGTAAAACCTATACTGTATTGCGCTTATTACTGGCGCTACAGGCTTGCGATGAAAACTTAAAAATTGTGCTGGCAGCGCCTACAGGTAAAGCGCAACAGCGTATGACGGAGTCTATCATGAACAGCATCGACGGGCTTCGCGGCAAGTTGGACGACGCAGTACTTAACAACGTGCCTACCGATGCTGTGACGCTGCATAGATTACTAGGTTTGCGCGAGCACGGTGTATCGACTAAGTTCAATCAGCACAATCAATTGGCAGCAGATGTACTTATTGTCGATGAAGCAAGTATGGTCGACTTAGCGCTAATGACACGTATAGTACGAGCATTGCCAGACCATGCACGGCTCTACTTTATCGGTGATGCCGACCAGCTTCCTGCGGTTGAGCTTGGCAATGTGTTAGAGCAGCTAGTTAGTACCGGGCCAGCAAGTTTTGACGAAAATGCGAATGTGCCAAATGGCACAAACAGCGCACATAGTTCAACTAGTTTAAACAGTCATGACGACGGGCTTTCTTTAGGTGGCGTGTCATCGTTAATGAGACAGCACATTGCTACGCTATGCCCGCATCTGCCCTTGTTACCGGTTGATGAGCAGGCAAAAAGTTATGTAGCAACACTGCAAGCACCGCAGCGCTTTAAGGGACAGGTGGCTAAAGTTGCAACGGCCATACAGCGAGGTGATGCAAGCGGTGCACTTGCCGCTATTAGCGACAAAGCAACTGACAATGATAAAACTGCTGGCCCTAATTCAAATATCGATTCAACTCTTGTTTCAAATACTTCATCACGCCTACAGTCTGGCGTTCACCTATGGCCAGAGTTCCAGGTTAGCGGCCGTGATTTACACCAGTTGGCCAAAGAAAGCTTCTTGCCTATTTTTGACGCTGGCAGTGCCGAAGAAGCGCTTAATCGCCTGAATGTGGTTAGGTGGCTAACCCCGGTCCGCAAAGGCGGAATGGGCGTAGAAGGCCTGAATAATTTGGTGTTCGACGCTATCAAGCACAAAATCAAAAAGCGGGAAGGTCATTTCTATCAAGGTCAGCCCATTATGATTGTCAAGAATCATCATCCTCAACGACTATCAAACGGTGAGGTTGGTGTAATCTGGCCTGACAGCAAAGGAAAGCTATATGCATGGTTTTACCAGGATAGCCAAGCTTCGGGTCAAAACGGTTTAAGTCAAAAAGCTTCGGCAAATGCGGGGGACAGTGCTAACAAGACGCTAGCGCAAAAACAAGCGTTGCGCAGCATATCGCTATCAAGAGTACCGCAGTTTGAAACTGTGTACGCCATGACCATACATAAATCTCAGGGCTCTGAGTTTAACCATGTTGTGCTTATTTTACCTAAGCCTGATAGCGAGAAAGCCGCCAATTTATTTCATCGAGGCCTAGTGTACACCGGGTTAACCCGTGCTAAAGACGGCTGCTTAATCATCTCTGACAACGCTACATTTAGCCACATGGTTCAACGGGTGGATAAGCGTTATTCCGGGCTTTCTGAGGCAATAAGCCTGCAACTAGAGAGTACATCAAACGCCACCCCAGAGACTGAATAGAAATAAATGTACTCTGACCCCAAAATTTTGGGGGCAGAGTACATTTCTGTGTGGTTATTTCACTGGCGTAAAAAGGCACAGGCCGCGTTTGTTAATATCAATTGGGGTTTTGCTGATTAGATAAATGCGAGTGGGGGCAGTTACGCGCAAAATTCCGCCTTCGGCATTTAAAAACTGTGAAGGCAAAAGTACAGACGTGTCTTCACTTTCTGAATTGTCGGTCTCGGCTTTCACTGCAAAGTGTGACAAACCGCAGTGATCCAGCCAACCTAATATATTATCTGGCGTTGCCACAAAATTATCGTGCTTCAATACGCTGCTATGTAGCGTAATATTCGCACCGAAGACGGGCTTATTCTCTATCGCCATTTGCGTGTTAGGCTTTAAATGCAGACGGTATAGTCCGTGTGCTTCAGGCACAATGTCATCATTCGCATCTGTATTATTCACTAACGTAAGCATACAAAGTTTCACAGGTTAGTTTGGATGGTTTTATTTTGGTGGACTTACGGCTAGCCTGCGTTGATGTGGATCAACTGCCCTTGGGTTTACGCACTTTGTATAAAAAATTAGGCTTCTTGTGCAACAAGCATCTCACCAAGACGCTGAATAGCTTCGGTGCGCGCAGCCTGCGTACTATCAATAAAATTAAAACGCAGGCAATGTCGATACTTACCTGTTGCTGAAAATAGCTGCCCTGGCGCGACATAAATTCCTTTTTGCTTGGCTTCGTCAGCCAGCTTCACGGAGTCATAACGGCTGTTTAGCTCTACCCAAAGCACATATCCCCCTTGAGGGTAGCTAATACAGGTGTCGGCGGGAAAGTAACGCTTAATGTCTGAACGTAGTGCGTCTCGTGCACTTAGGTAATGGTGACGCATAGCCCGAATATGTTTGTCATAACCGCCTTGCTCAATGAAACTGGCTATAGCTAATTGGGGTAGAGTAGGGCACATAGAGCTACTGACATATTTAACGTGGAGCACTTTATTTCTATAGCTTCCCGGCGCTATCCAACCCACGCGAAAACCAGGCGCTAGCGTTTTTGAAAACGAGGAGCACAGTAAAACGCGCCCATCTTTATCGAACGATTTAATGGTTTTTGGACGAGGGTAGGCGTAGGCAATATCGCCGTAAATGTCGTCCTCTATAATGGCTACATCGTACTCTCTGGCCAATTCATATAACGCTTTCTTTTTCGCCTCAGGCATAACGAATCCTTGAGGGTTATTTACCGTTGGGGCGACTAAAATGGCCTTGATCGGCCATTGATCAAGCGCTAGCTTTAATGCCTCTAAACTCAGTCCTGTTTCAGAGTCGGTGGGGATCTCTAATGCTTTTAATTCAGCGCCTTTTATAGCTTGCATAGCACCATAGAATCCGGGGGATTCTACCGCTATCACATCGCCGGCGCTCGCCACTGCGCGAAGGCAAACAGATAGGGCTTCCTGGCAGCCAGAAGTCACAATGAATTCGTCGCTTTGCAACACACAGCCAGATGCTGCTGCCAATCGGCTTAGCTGTTTTCGCAGAGTTTCATCACCTTTTACGTCACCGTATATCATGCCGTCCAAGGCTCGATGTTTGGTGAGTTCATGCAGGCGTTTTATAAGCGGTTTAAGGGTTTTGGCAGTCATGGTGGGCATGGCATGCTGAAACTGGCACAGGGTTTTAGCGTCATGATCTTTATTGAAGGTATTCAGCAAAGTGTCTAGCACGTCTTCCCATTGAGACACATCCATAGGGCGTTGCGGAGGCTTCGTCATGCTAGGGGTGTTATCTATTAATATACTATGGGCGACAAAATAACCTGATTTAGGTTTTGCCTCTACCAGTTGCTGCGCTTCTAATACTCGATATGCTTCCTGCACGGTAGCTATACTTACTTTATGCTCCGTTGACAGCTGCCTAACCGAAGGTAACTTGTTCCCCACCTCAAAAACACCACGCTCGATTTGGGCTTTAAGTTCATTGGCTAATGTTTCGTAAAGCGTCATCGCAATATTTATTCTTATGAAGTCATCTGCATACAGATAACTATATCTTAATTGACAGGAGCTTTTAACCATACAGATTGGTGAAATAACTACCATACAGACGTTACAATGATTAAACTGTATGGCTGTTTTTAAGTGTATTTGGGTATGATGCATACAAAAATATGATTGTATTGTGTTGGTGAAAAACAAGCGTTTGGCTAACCGACCCCTTTCTTTTAAAGAAACGCATTGGTCACCTCAACACATAAGGACTGTCATGGAAACATCTTTACTCATCGCGCTTGCGACATTCGCGTTCATCAGTACGGTAACGCCTGGCCCGAATAATATGATGCTATTGGCTTCTGGAGCACAATACGGTTATAAACGTTCGCTGCCGCACATGCTGGGTATTGTAATTGGTATTGCAGGTCTAATGATAAGCACACTGCTAGGCATTGGTGCGCTGTTCAACATATTTCCCGTACTGTACAGTGTGCTAAAAGTACTTGGCGTGGCATACCTGTTATGGTTAGCATTTAAAATTGCCACTGGCCCCGTAGATGAGCCAGTAGGCCTAGTAGAAAACAAAATTGAGTCGACCAAACGCCAAGGGCCGCTCAAGTGGTGGGAAGGGGCATTATTTCAGTTAATTAACCCTAAAGCATGGATGATGGCGTTAGCCAGCGTAGGCACGTTTTCACTGCCTGGCGAGCACTACACCCAATCTGGTATTGCAATTGTTACCGCTTTTGCCGTGATTGGTTTTCCAAGCATCTCGCTTTGGGCAGCGGTAGGCGCAAAAATACGCGTGTGGTTGAGTTCGCCAACTCGAAGACGGCAGTTTAACCTTACAATGGGCGCGGCCACAGCAGCCACGTTATTTTTGATAGTGTAACGGTTATATTAACTGGACGCTGGCCTTTTGGGTGTAAACCGATTGGCTGGTGTCTTTTAAAAAACTGATAAAGGGAACACGTAAAATGGAGTGGGTCGACGTCTTTATTCAATACTTAAGCGCCTATGAACAAAAGGACCTAGACAGTGTTTCCGATATGTTTGCGGATGACATTGCATTAAGGGACTGGAAAATTTCTGTAAAAGGTAAACGGTTAGCCGTTGATGAAACACGTAAGAACTTTGAGAATGCTGACTCGATAGAAATAGATGTGCTGTCTACTATGGTAAACGAGAAGATGGTGTCTGGTGAGCTCAAAATTGTGGTGGATAAGTCTGAAACACTGTTCGTTGTTGATGTCTTGAAATTTAATGAAAACGGTAAAATCATAGCTATTCACGCTTATCTAGGACGCGACGATTAAATCTAGCGCAAACAATACAAATACAAGGAGCAAGTCTTCATGGAATTGAACCAAGTTACGTTACCCGTTACCAATATGGTCGAAGCGGTGGAGTTTTACCTTACACTTGGGTTCACTCAAATTGTAGATACACCGCATTATGCCAGATTCACGTGTCCTGAAGGCTCGTCCACATTTTCGGTCTCTTTAGAAAGCGAAAGTGCTCAAAATCACAGTGTGATCTATTTTGAACACGAGGCGCTAGACGAGTTGTATACCTCTCTTGTGGAAAAAGGTATTCGTTTTGAGCAGCCGCCAACGCAGCAGCGCTACCTTTGGAAAGAGGCCATTTTAAGAGATCCATCTGGCAACAAAATAAAGCTGTACTGGGCAGGAGAGAATAGAGTGAACCCGCCTTGGAAAGTGGAAATAAAGCAGTAGCCATTTAGATAAACTTCAAGAAAAACCGAGATAACCAGTGACAGACTCCCAAACTAGCGTGCACTTTCGCTTAACAAAATTAGATGCCATGCAGGCGTATACGCTAAAACGAGAAATTGAAGGCGCTTACTTTAGCAAGCGTGAAGAATTTGTAGATGAAAAAGGCTCAGGTGCGTTCATTGGCATGGTGCCTTTAAAAGAAAGCCTGTTTGACGAACTCAACGATTACGTTATTCGCCAGCAAATTCAATATGATGACTGCGATATCTATGTTGAATCAAAAATTGCTAACGGTGATATTGCCGTGCCAAGGGTGGTAAACAAATTGCTCAAATACATCGACTGCAAGCTGACTTTCGCTTTTGCGAAGTAGTTTCAATTGAGGTGCGCTACTTAAGCGTGAACCGCCAAGGCAAGGTTGTGTCATCCCGTACACCTAGCTTACCGGTTTGATCGTCTTTTGCGTAGTCTATGCCGATGCGAGGCGAACTAGTGATATGTTTACTAGCAATGGCATGGTTACTTTCCTCAATCCAAATCAAAGTGTTATTCACTACAGGCTCACCATTAAGCGCAGGTGTTATCGCAAGAGCTTGTGTCAGCTTAGCTGGACCGTCACATAGATTACGCAATGATGTGTTCACGCCGCGACGTTCACGCATTTTGTCTACACCTTCTGTAGGCTTAATTTTTCGGATCAGAACTGAATCAGTGTGGTCAGCGTCATTTGTAACAATATTCAACATACTGTGAGAACCATAAATGGTGTAGATGTAAGCAACGCCGCCTTGCTTTTTAAGTGTTGATATCGAAGAAGGGCGCCGCAACAGGTGTTTTTCCATGGCAAGATCCTGATGACCACGGTAGGCTTCCGTTTCTGTTATCGCTCCCCCGGTTAGTACGCCGTCGACATTACTAAACAGGACGTTACCAATGAGCGACTTCGCTATATTGACGACATCGCTATCAGTGAAAAAAGAACGCTGCATTTTTCGTTTAGGTTTATTAATCAACAAATTAAGATGACTTCGTAATTTCGCTGTGAGATTTTAGCACTTTGCTACCGTCGTCCTGTTCAATGAGATATGCTGGGTCGCTGTCGCTAGCCTCTCGTTTTACTGATGAGCCTTTAATTGTGCGTTCCACGTCGCTAGTAAATTTTTCTCTGATATTGCCCGTGGCACTGCCGTTACCCCATTCCCATTCCACTTCTGTGTTTACCGCATAATGTTTCATAATTATTCCCTAAGCCACTAAATCAACTATTCACTTAGTTGTTTAACGAAAAGAATAAGACCTGAGTTCAAAAAGGGGAAAAATAAGGATGGTAAAAAAGTACAGAAAGTTTGAAACCCTAGGGCCTGTTGACCTTTGTTGTACATTTTTGCAGCGGTCTGTGTGCCATCTAGACAAGGCGGATGTTTGACGGTTTAGTGGTTCTAAATCGAAAACATTCAACGCAGTATAGATGGCACAAAGGCGCTGCCCGAAGGGGGCGTTATGGAAGCCTTTTACTCTTTGTCACAGTCCTTTAACTTAGCTCGCTAGGCTTGCAGGACTGTTTCGCGATTAAAAGGCTTCCATTTAGACCAAAATTCGTACACCAAAGGTCAACAGGCCCTAGGAAAGGGTTTCAATTTGTTTTTGTTTGGGTAGTTGTTTTTGCGTAGCTGAACTCCCGGCGGTAGCAATAACGACTAAAGCCACTGCAAACCATTGTGAAAGCGTGAGGGTTTCATCAATAATGATGAACGCCGCTATGGCTGCAACGGCAGGCTCAACACTCATCATAATGCTGAAGGTTTGCTTAGGCATATTGCGCATTGCACTCATTTCTAACGTATACGGGATAGCCGACGAGAATACGCCTACAGCGAACCCGATGAAAATAGCCTGTGGCGAGAGTAAGGCGATACCTTGACTTGCAACGCCAATAGGCACTACACAGATAGCGGCCACTAGCATGCCTAATGTTACCGTAACACCGCCAGAACCTTCGTTGCCTGTTTTGTTTCCAAATACGATATAACCGGCCCAAAACGCTCCGGCTGTAAGGGCAAGAATAACGCCGACGGGATCTAAGCTCTCGGCCGACGCGCCGCCAATATCGGGAAGCAGCAAACAAACGCCTGCAACGGCTAAAATAGCCCAAGCAAAGTCTCGCTTTTTTCTGGCACTAAAAAACGCCACAGCCAATGGCCCGGTGAACTCAAGCGCAACACCTATGCCAAGGGGAATACGCTCAATCGCAAGATAGAAGATGATATTCATTGCGCCTAAGCAAGCGCCGTAGAAAATAACGTTACGCCATCCTTTCGCGCTTAAGCGCGCTCTCCAAGGTCTAAAAATTACTGTTAACACCAACGCGGCGAAAAACGCACGAAGAGCACTGGTGCCTTCAGGGCCAACTATAGGAAAGAGTTGTTTCGCAAACGATGCACCAGACTGTATGGTTACCATCGCCAGAAGCACTGCGACTATGGCAAGTAAAAAACGTTGATTCACAATATATTGCAACCTGGATGAGACAAAACCGGATTATATTTGTTCTAAAACTGAAATGCTCGTTGATAAGGGAAAGTATTGAAAATTAAAAGGTGATAACAGCTAGTTTCATTATTTTAAACCAATGAGCCTTTTACTTTGCAGTTAGAATACACATGAAAAGTAAGTGAAATAACCAAGATCTGAATGGTGGGCAAAGCACAAGCGTGTATCATGATTATCTCGCACAAATAAATGGAATAAAGACATGGAAATGCGACAACTCTCTTCACCGATAGATATTAAAGGCTTTTCGGTGATTACCAATAATCACACTGAATTCTCACCACAGGGAAAGATACCCACACTTTGGCAAAGGTTAGATAATTCGATAGCTGTTGACTATAAAGGCGGCGAGCGAGTGTATGGCGTGTATTTCAACTACGAATCCGATCATTCCGGTGACTTTTCCGTGTTGGCTGGGTTTGACGGTGACTCAGTGCCCGAACATTTAAAGGTTGAGTACATCACTATTCCCGCAGGAAAGTATCTCGTTTTTTCGCGACAAGGTGAAATGCCGCAAATTGCCATTGATGCATGGAGCGATATTTGGCGCTATTTCACAGAAGGAGGTGCCGAGTATGAAAGGACGTTTTCAATAGACTTCGAGCACTATGTGAATGGCAACCATATAGACGTCTATATAGCGATAAAATGACGTCATGTTAACTTTATAATAAAAAACGGCGCTAATAAGCGCCGTTTTTATCATTGCTCAATATTACGTAAATTACATTTTGTACGCTACGGTAACGTATCCGAAGCGGCCAATGTTGTCGTACGCGCCGTCTATTGAACCCGTGCCTGTCGGTAGCGCACGGTTAAACAGGTTATCAATACCCACGGTTAGGCTAACACCGTTAGCAAAGTTGTAACCCGCGGTCACGTCAGTCACAGCGTATGAAGGCAGTTCCATACGGTTGCTCGGATTTGGGTTACGCGCTAACTCTTGGTTGTCGTAAAGGCTTGAACGTTCTAGGTAGCGAGTTTTCCAGCTTGCTTCCCAATCACCACGGCTATAGTTGATGGTGAATACACCCTGCCTATCAGATTCACCTGCCGTACCTGCGTACTGATAGAATACTTCAGGGTTATCTTGGAATGGGAATTCTTTGCGGTCTTTAAGGTAAGTCGCAATCAAACTAGTACGGAATGCGCCTTCTAGCGTTGCTGAGTCGTAATCAGAGTTGAAATCTGCAGGGATACCTAACGCTGCACAGTTTGAAATGCGTTGGTCGGCGTTGGCTAAGTCAGCAAGGTTGTCTGTACGACATGGATCGTCTACGCGGAAGAAGGTTTGGCTTGCTTCACCATAAAGTTCACCGATGTTCGGCGCGCGTAGTGCAGATGATTTTGTCGCACGTAGACGTAAATCTTCATACACTTTCCAATCTAGACCAAGCTTCCAGCTTTTCGTGTTGCCAATCGAAGAGTAGTTGGCAATACGCGCGCTCTTCTCTTCAAGAAGCGCTTCAAGTTCAGCGATGCGGGATTGGTATTTTTTCTCGTTCATACCGCTATTACCCCGTATTAAGCTGCTGATTACCTTACATTATTAAGACTATTTCGTGATCGTTAATCGCTACTTATGATCACAGGTTATAAGCCGGATGCGTTGTAGTGCAACGGCTGATGCCCTACGACATCGTAGCCCGATAACAGCCATTGTAGTTGCTGTTCACTCATATGCATCTGTTTTAAGTTCGCATCGACAGGCCATTTAAAGCGATGTTTTTCGAGGCGTTTATACCAGAGTGCGAAGCCCGTTTTATCCCAATAGAGTATTTTGACCTTATCGCGCTTTTTGTTACAGAAGACGAACAGTGCATCGCGAAACGGATTAAGGTCCATATCCTGCTCAACCACGACAATCAAGCCGTTAATCGATTTGCGGAAGTCGACAATATCCATGTACAGATAGATATCGGCAGGCTCAACGAACATCTTCATTCGACCAATGCCTTTATCACAGTAGCAATCCAGTGAGGACTCATGTTCGTTGGCACCCTCAATTGAGCGTTTTCGAGTTGCAGGACAAGGTCGCTATCGGTTTCTTCTGTGTATGACTCAACCTTAGTGACTTTACGCTTTACCTGAACGAACCTACTGCTTGTTCGTTGAAGCCGAATATCTCGCCGTCTAGTGTAATAAGTTTGAACATTAATTTGCTGTTGGCGACAAAACTCCACCGCGGTGAGTCCACTTTGTTTTTGTTGTTCAAATAGATTGAGCCAGTCTTGGATGTCTCTTCGTTGATGTTGCTGCATGGTCATTCTCCTTAGCAAAAAAGAACACCATGCCGTAGCTGACTTATGAATTGAACGTGGGGATTACCGGACGGACACTGTTGACAATGTAGAACTCACGACTGTAAGTTTATGTAAACGCAGTTTACATAAATTTACTTTTTGTCAATGTATAAGGATATATCAATGAAAGTAGTAACTAGCTTCACAAAATTTAACCCTATCACTGTTTTTTTCTTTTTTGTACTTGCAATCTTCTCTGGTAGTTCTAGTGCGAGTTCTCTCGTCTATTTTGAAACTCAAAGCGGAGATGAGGTAAGAGTTGTATGGGATAAAACAGGCTCTTCAGTTAAAGATGTTCGTTTCAGTTTCTTTATCGATGAATCTCAAGCTCCTATGCCAGTTTTTGAAGATTTCATCAGAGCTTCAATTGAAAACAGATTGTACACATATGATTACACTACTTGTCCTACAGCGCATTGTCATGTGGGTTACAAAAGGCGAAAAAATCAACCTGCGAGTTCTGAACCAAATAGATTTGTAAGTGAGTTCCAAGGTGAGTTAGGTACACAAGTCGCGGGAGGTTTTGAGGGGTTGATTGATGCCGTAGCTGATGATGTAACAGAATGGTATGAAGATAGTACGTCTTCGTCTGCTGATTTTGTAGTATTTAAAACTAATGGCATTCCCAGTGCAATATGCACACTGACCAGTAGTGGTTGCGACAACGTTACACAGATTACAATAAAGCCTGTTGGCGCTAATGGCTTTGAGTATGATTACCCGTTGTTAAGTCCGACTGATGAAGATTCCACATTAGTCGAGCATGCAATTTTTTCGTTCAACAATTGGATACGAGATAATGAGCGAGGCCAGTTAGAATGCAGTTCCACCTCCAGAGTTGTTGATGGCATTGAAGTTATTATGGTCACCTGTCATTTTAGTTATTAGTGCGAAAAAAATCTTATTCGTTATTTTTTAATATACGGATCTTGTGCATTTAACATAAATTACTTAGCGGCCTTGATACTGGATAAAAATTTAGTTTCAGGTCGCTTCAAATTTTTACCTTATTACCCACATTGCTCAGTTATTGCTATACTGTATATATAAACAGCATTTGAGTGAGATAGAGCATGGCAAAGAATCAGGTACAGTTTCAGAAAGGCTATAGCGTGTTTGATTTCATGCAAGACTTTGGCACAGAAGATAAATGTGAGAAAGCCTTATTCAATTGGCGTTTCCCCCAAGGTTATGTATGCCGCGAGTGCAGTAATACAACCTACTGTCAGCTTAAATGCAGGAAGCTATTGCAATGTAATCGGTGTGGTCATCAACACTCGCTCACTAGCGGGACTCTGTTCGCACATAGCAAATTGCCTCTCACCAAGTGGTTTATGGCAATCCATTTATTGACCCAATCGAAGACAGGGTTATCTGCGATGGAAGTGAAGCGCCAGTTGGGTGTGAATTATGACACCGCTTGGAAAGTGAAACACAAGCTGCTTCAGGCGATGAAAGAGAGCGAGGATAAATCCAAGATAGGCGGAATCGTCCAGCTAGACGACGTCTACTGGGGTGGCGAGCATCGCGGGGGAAAGCGAGGACGAGGTGCAGGAGGTAAAACACCGTTTTTAGCTGCCGTTGCATTAAACGAAGAAGGCCATCCAGTGCGCATGAAGATGACGGTAGTCGAAGGGCTTTACATATTGCGGAGGGAGCAGTCTGACTTTGTGTCCCATCGACTCACATTGCCTGCCGAGCCAATGTGCACCGCCACAAGCCTCGAACGCGATTGTGCATGGCTGTACTTGGTGAAGAAACTGAATGAGTGCTGCGCGGGAAAACTTTTTGCGAATAATCTGATTATCAGAATAATCACGGCCTATAACATGAAAGGATGATTTGCCTAAATCGATACCAAGAACTTTAATAGTAGACATGATGGTTCGCCTCTTTGATTGCCTAACTCTAAGACTAGCTTAGAGGTGAGGCGGACCATCTAATTAAGCCCACGTTGATATGGGCTTTAGTGCGCTTTCAAAATGCTCTTGCTTAACAAAAGTTTGAGGCGTATTAAGCACTGAGCTTCTGAGCTAATTCCTGCCTTACTATTTCAGCGCCAGCGCTGAGCGCCTCAAGCTTGCCTCGAGCAACCTGTCGTGAAAGGGGCGCCATACCACAGTTTGTACAAGGGTAGAGTTTGTCGGCATCCACGTACTTTAATGCTTCACGAAATGTAGCTGCTACTTCTTCTGGTGTCTCTATTGTGTCAGTTGCAACATCAATAGCGCCCACCATCACTTTTTTGCCTTTAAGAAGCGAGATCAGTTCAATGGGTACATGAGAGTTATGGCACTCCAGAGAAACCATATCAATATTAGATTTTGCTAGCTTAGGAAAGCTCTCCTCATATTGTCGCCACTCAGAGCCTAATGTCTTCTTCCAATCGGTATTAGCTTTGATGCCATATCCGTAGCAAATGTGCACTGCAGTTTCGCATTTAAGCCCTTCAATGGCTCTTTCTAAAGCGGCAATACCCCATTCATTGACTTCATCGAAAAATACGTTAAACGAAGGTTCATCAAACTGGATAATGTCAACACCAGCAGCCTCAAGCTCCTTTGCCTCTTGGTTTAGTATTTTGGCAAACTCCCACGCAAGTTTTTCGCGACTTTTATAATGGTCGTCGTACAGCGTATCAACCATCGTCATAGGACCAGGTAACGCCCATTTGATGGGCTGATCGGTTTGGCTTCTCAAGAACTTTGCGTCTTCAACGAACACTGATTTTGGCCGTGTAACAGCTTGGGTAACGACAGGTACGCTAGCGTCGTAGCGATTGCGAATACGTACGGTTTTACGGTTTTCAAAATCAACACCGTCTAGGTGCTCAATAAAAGTAGTTACAAAATGCTGACGGGTTTGCTCACCGTCACACACAATATCGATGCCTGATAGAGCTTGTTCCTGAAGCGTAACGCGAAGCGCGTCTTTTTTGCCTTCCTCTAATGCTTCATCTTCTAGCTTCCAAGGCGACCACAGGGTTTCAGGCTGTGCAAGCCACGATGGTTTTGGAAGACTGCCTGCAATTGAAGTGGGGAGTAGTTTTTTCATGTGATTCGCTTTCTTCTAATCAATAATTTGTATGGATGCGCGAAGGGCAGAACGTGCTGCCCTTATCATAGTTTTGTAGTCGCAACATGTGCGGTTTGAATATCGCAAGTATCTAAATGAACGGATCAGGCGTAGCTTGCTGTGAATTGCGCTAACTTGTGTTGATAAGGCTTTATAAAGTTCTCTTCTACGAACTTGCCTTGTTCAACGGCTAGATGAGTCCGCTCCTCACGGTCATAAACAATGCGAGTCACTGAGTGATCGCTATTTTTCAAGTTTGGTTTGTAGCTTAAACCTGCCTGGGCGTTAGCGTTATAAATCTCAGGGCGATAAATTTTCTGGAAGGTCTCCATCGTAGCAATAGTGCTGATAAGTTCTAAATTGGTGTAGTCGTTTAACAAATCACCAAAGAAATAAAATGCAAAAGGAGCAGCACTGTTTGGTGGCATGAAATAGCGCACGTTTAAGCCCATCTTCTTGAAATACTGTTCAGTTAGTGATGATTCATTAGGCTGATATTCAACGCCTAAAACGGGGTGCTGATTTTCTGTTCGACGGTAGGTTTTATTGTCGGAAACGCTTAAACAAATGACCGGCAGCTTTGAAAAATGTGCTTTATAGGCTTCTGAATTAACGAAATACTTAAACAACTTTCCGTGCAGATCACCAAAATCGGTAGGGACACTGAACGAAGACTGGCCACGATTGTGATTAGATAGACGAACGCTAAAGTCATAATCGCGAACATAAGACGAGAAGTTGTTTCCCACAATACCTTGAGTGCGTTTACCCGTTTTTTTGTCAATTATATTGGTTTGTAAGATCTCGATAGTTGGGAATGTGTTGCCGTTACCCTCAACGTCGATATCTACCGACACAATTTCAAGTTCGACAGCATAGCGATCGCCACTTTCATTGTCCCAGCTAGCCAGTGCATTAAAGCGGTTGTTTATCATGCTTAGTGCATCGCGCAAGTTTTCTTTGCGGCGTTGACCACGAGCTAAATTGGCGAAGTTGGTGGTGATGCGTGTGTTGTCTGAAGGGCGATAATCTTCATTAAACTGAACGCTGTTAATAGTAAAAGAGAAATCTGTGTTCACGTTGTTGTTCATGAGAATGCGCTTCTATTCCTAAAGTTAAACCGAGTAGTGAGACTGCTGTGAAAGCTATGAACACGTTATACGTCGATTTAACTATGAATAAAAATGACTTATTTTCATTTTATCATGAAATATTGTCATGTATTGGGCGGGCGAAGAGCTAGCCGCCTACTATTGAGGCGGTAGATCTTTACTTGAAGTTGAGGTTTGCCACGAAATGCACAAATTATGCGTGTCTGATAAAACGTAATCACCACCGCCACAGCGACCAGTTTTTGTATGTGGCGGTCTATCCGCCACTAATGATTGCGTAAAGCATCAATTAATTCGTCTTTGCTCATGTTAGAGCGACCTTCAATGCCGACTTCCTTGGCCTTTTGATACAGTTCCTCTTTAGTGCGATCCTCGTACTTTTTGCCTTTTCCACCATCTTTAGAAGGCGTTTGTTCGCTATTGGCTTGCGCATTGGCAATGCGCGCCGACTTCTCTTTGCTATAGCCTTCCTCGCGAAGGGCTTCGTAAGTGTCGTCGTTTTTAATTTGGTTGCCGTGGTCCTTAGCCATATTTAACTCCTGTTTTGCATACTGAGTAATCGATTAATGTTTCGCCGTAATTCTTACTTTGTATTTATATAGTTGGATTACACAGTCGTTTAGAAGGCAGGCTTCAAGTGCGAAGAACCAATAGCGAGAGAGTGCTGCGCCTTTAACATCAGAAAAAATGTCATTCATCGCAAACGCCAAAAACGACAAAATAACGCTGCACCGTAATGTAACGACTTAACGCGTTAAAACTTCTTATGTTGTCAATTTTAGTGCGCCACATGCACGTAAAAAGTGCATTTATGTCAATGGTTTAGGTTTTTTATGCTATTGCGCGTTCAAAATTAAGCCTTTAGTCTAAAGTGAATATAGACGGAAGGCAGAGCGAAATATGAATAAAAATGAACAACAGAGCACCGTGAATTCTTCACGCCGTAATTGGTTAAAGTCAGTGGGATTAGGTGCAGGCGCGGTAGCGCTAACGACCAGCGTTGACAGTATTATGGGCGACCTTCGTGCCGCAGGGATGCAAACTGAACACTTCCCGTCTGCTACCCCCAATGTAAACGATGGTCTTATTCGCTTATCGTCAAATGAAAACGCCTTTGGGCCGTCAAAAAAAGCCGCAAAGGCAATGCAAAGCGAGCTTTTAAACCTAGCGCGTTATACTGACGCTACGGTTGAAGTGTTAGCGCAAAAAATTGCTGAGCAAGAAGGCGTATCTGCTGAGCAAATTGTAATTACGAATGGATCTTCACCTATTCTTTTTGGCTATGCGGACTGGATCACCAAAAACGGCAATAAGCTGGTAACGTCTATGGCAACCTACGAAGGCGTACCACGGGGCGCTGAGTTTATGGGGGCAGACGTGACCTACGTGCCGTTAGCCAATGATATGACTTTTGATCTAGATGCAATTGAAGCGGCAGTAACTGAAGATACAACCGCCGTTTATGTATGTAATCCAAACAATCCAACGGGCAGCATGGTAGATGCGGCCAAACTTACCGCGTTTGCAAAACGCGTATCGAAGAAAGCGCAAGTCTTTATTGATGAAGCCTACATTGAAATGTCTGATGCTTACCCCGCTAATGTGCAATCGAAGCTAGTAGCTGAAGGGTACAACGTGGTGATTTGCCGCACCTTCTCTAAAATTCACGCCATGGCGGGACAGCGTCTCGGTTACGCCATCATGCCTGCTGAGCAAGCTAAAACAATGGGCGGTATGCTGCGCATGGGTGGTGTGAATTACTTGGCACTGGTTGCGGGTATGGCGAGTATGGATGACCACGCGAACCTAAACACCATGCGCTCACGGATTAAAACTGAACGTGATAAGTTAGTAAAAGTTGCTAAAGAATTAAAACAGCCATATGCGCCGAATCCACAAGGGAATTTTATTTACATGGATACGGGCATGCCGCACGATAAATTTGCAGAAAAGATGAAAGCTCAAGGTATAAAGGTTGTAGGGCGCACGTGGCCTGGGTACGACTCATGGTCACGTATTAGCGTAGGGACACCTGAAGAAACTGACGCGTGCGTTAAAGCATTAAAAGCGGTACTCGCTTAAAAAACAACAATAACACCTAGCGCAGAGAGAAAAGGCTGAACGCAATTTGTGTTCAGCCTTCGTTTTTTGAATTGCTATTTCTCGATAGCAAACGTTAAGCCTGCTTTTTCTTCTAAACGGCGGATAAGCTTGTTACCAAGTGCTGCCGCAGGTGTGAAGAAACCACCAGATAAACTAACGTCTTTGCACAAGCAAAGGGCAGATTCTGAAATCATTTTACTGGTAGAGCCGTAACCTGGATCCTTGTCGCCTTTTACCGATACGGCTAGCATATCACCATTGGTAGCGGTACCCACAAACATGACATCGTAAAAGCCATTTTCGCGCTCTTCTTTGCTCGGGCCTTCACCTGGTTTAGGGCCATCATCACTAGCAAGCGACTTATCTTTGGCAACGTGATTCGCCATGGCTTCACCTTTCTCACCTGGGCCAGTCATCATCATTTCATCATATTGAAAGTTCTTGCCGTAGCTATATCCGCCCAGGTAGTTCGTGCGATGAACGTTTTTAGTATTGATGGCCGCCATAATAAATGGTGCAACCCATGTGCCTAACTGCTCATCGAAGTAAGGTTTATTGCCATCGGGCTGTGGCTGATTTGACGCGCCATCGGTTAATGAGTGCGGGTTAATAAGTGCCGCCATGACAGACTTATCTTTGTGCGCAGCCGCCATGGTCGCTTTTAAACTTGCAGCCGTACCGCCAGAGAACGTGCCCTGCATTTTACGAACGCGACCTTTTACATATTCAATGACATCGCCAGTTTGCTTTTTGGCATGTTCTTGAAGGTAGTACACACCAAGGTCAAAAGGCACGGAGTCAAAGCCACACGAGAACACAATGTTTGCGCCGGTTTCTTTAGCTTTCGCTTCGTATTTATTGATCATTTGGTGCATCCAGGCTGGCTCACCGCAAAGATCTGTATAGCCGGTGCCGTTATCGACACATGCAGAAAGTAACTTTTCACCGTAAATTTGATACGGACCAACAGTGGTAAGTACAACGGCTGTGCGCTTCGTCAACGCATTTAGCGCGTCATCATCATCACCATCGGCTACAATGCTAGCAACGCTTTCACTAATGCCTAGCTCCTTTTTTACGCCGTTGAGTTTAGCTTCGTTTCGGCCTGCGACCGCCCACTTAACGTTGTCATCGCTGCCATACTGAGCCTGAAAATATTCAGCTACTAACTTACCCGTAAAACCTGTAGCACCGAAAATAACTACATCAAATTCCCGTTCGTTACTCATTGTTTTGTCCTGTTTTATCTCGTTTCGACACGTGTCATCAATATGCGTTACTCAATATACGCACAAGCACCCATATCTATCATTTTTTTCGGTAATATTTGTCTATTCATGAAATTAAATGGTGAGCATAAAAAAGCGTTAGCTTAATAATTCTACAAACTCAGCAAGCCGTGAAAGCCCTTCCTCCAAGCGTTCAATGCTAGTGGCGAAAGACAGTCTTACGTAATGGTTGGCATTGTGCTCACCAAAATCATTACCCGGCGTAAGCGCTACGTGATGTTGTGAAAGTAGGGCATCACAAAATTCAATTGCAGTTAAGCCCGTATGTTTAATATTGATGTAGGCGTAAAACGCACCGTCAGGCTTTGCATCTAAACCAAGCCCCATATTTTCAAGTGCACTAAAAACAAGGGAAGCACGCTTTTCCAGCGTATGGCGGTTTTGCTCGCATTGCGCCAATGCTTCTGGTGTAAAGCATGCAAGAGCAGCCTTTTGCGATAGGGTAGAGGGGCAAATAAACAAATTCTGCGCGAGTTTTTCAACGATGGGCGTCATTGCTTCAGGTACCACACACCAGCCAAGACGCCAGCCGGTCATGCCAAAATATTTGGAAAAACTGTTTATTACGACCACTGTTTCTTCAAGCTGTGCATTGGCAAGTACGGTTTGAAGTTTGGTATCAGTGCCTAAGGTCGATTGGGAAGCGAATGTATCATTGCGTACATCAAGATCAGCCGAAAGCGATAGATCCAAGTAAATTTCGTCAACAATTAAAAAGCCACCTTTGGATTTGCAGTACTCGCCAATTTTAGTCAACTCTTCTGCATCTATAACCGTACCAGTAGGATTGGCAGGTGTGGCAATAAGTACACCTTTCGTGTTGTGCTTCCAATTATCGGCAACACTTGTTACGGTTAGCTGAAAGTTATCCTCACTGCGTGTTGGTACCAGCGTTACCTCTGCGCCAAATGCGTTTAAAAAACGTCGGTTACAAGGGTAAGAAGGGTCGCCCAATATCACGTTGTCGCCTGGTTCAACCAAGGCAGCACTTGCCAAAAGTAAAGCGCCAGAAGCCCCAGCGGTCACGACCACTCTAGAAGGGCTTACCGCTACGCCATGTTTAACATCATAAAAGCGTGCAATGGCTTCACGTAGTTCAGGCATGCCCAGCGCCGAGGTATAGGGAAAAACTGGGGCATTTAAGCTTTCTTTCATTGCCGCAAGTACTGGCGCCGGTGCGCCGAAATCAGGCTCGCCTAAATTAAGCCTAATAACATCTTTACCTTGCAGTTCGAGTGCGGTGGCTTTCTCGCCATAGGCCATGGCAAGAAACGGAGAAATAGCAGTAGCACGAGAGGCTAACTTCAAAATTAAACCCTTCATAGTTTGAGCTGGTTAAATCAATAGCGCAATTAGGGCTTACTCTTGGCTGTGATTCAAGTAAATATTTGAAAAAGGAAGGGGGCTGCGTTTGCTATGCGCACAACTTTTGCGCATAATAATTTTAGTAGATTAGCTTGAGGTAGTTATGCGTCAAAAAGTTTCTTGCAATACATCGATCAATAGTGACCTTCTCAATGAGGCAAAGTCTCTTGATATAAAGCTTTCTGAGGTTTTTGAAGCAGCTTTAATTAGGGCGGTAAACGAGAAAAAAAAGCAGAATGGTTCAAGCAGAATGACGGCGCCCTTAAAGCTCATAATGACAAAGTAATTAAGAATGGAACGTTTTCGGAATCAATCGGTCAGCTATCGTGATAAGTCAGTTTTCAGTATGTAGATATTCATCCTCTATAGTTATCGTCTTGACTAACACAGTTTTTAACGAAGTGGAAAGCTTGTTAGTAGCGCCATTAAAGATAATGGATGGACAACCTTACGTGAGAGACTTACAAATACCCTGTGAGGTGAATGGCGTGCTTTACTACATCGACTTACTTGATATTGCAACTGTTTCAAAGCGCGGCTTGAAGCCTTTAGCAGAACAGCCACTCAAAAATATGAGAAACGAAATTAAAGCTGGCATTGATTTACTTATCGATGGTTTTTAGAGATTGGCTCTAAAATGCTCGACTAAATCTATCACCAATATAATAGTTCTTGGCTACAAGAATATTGTTTGCTTTAAACACTTCAATACTAAGTCGTGTAAACATCATGTTGTGTAAGCATCGGCCATAAACGAATCACCCATTAAACCCGCAGATACGCATACTAAATGGATGACTACTTAACGTTTATCAACACCTGATAAAGCACATCTTTCAACTCAGCGCGGTCGTGTTTTAGCTTGTGTAGCGTTTCATCATTAGCGGGTGATCCAAGCTCTTCAAGGTTTCTAATTTCGTCATCTAAAATGTGATAGCGTTTTGCTTTCTCGGCAAAATCAGTGCTAGTCGCATTTAAACGGTTAATCGTATCTTTGTGTTCTGGAAAGTCGCTTAGTAGTGAGTGGTTTTCGCCTAACATAATTGTTCTTCTGATTGTCCTGTTTCATAGCAGACAAGTTAGATTATCAACACTTTCTTCGATATATAATGCTCTAAATACTGTAATCAGTTTCAACAAATTATTGACAACGGCAGTCAATGCCTAGAGTCGAGCAAGGAGTAGCGTTAAAACGACGAATTACCATGGGCAAAATCTCTTACATAGGGTAGGCTAGAAATTCACAATAATAAGGACTAACTGCATGCTGCAATTGAACATTTTTCACAAAGCCGCGCGACAGGTGAAAGCATCGGGTAAATCAGCTTTTGCGTTTACGGTATTGTTTGTCGTGTCTGCATCTTCAGCTTGGGCAGCGTTACCAAGCATTGGTGAATTCACCAGCGATATGACCAAAAAAGATGGTTTAATTCCTGTTTACTATGACGATGAAAGCGACAAAGTTTACTTAGCCGTGCCAATTAAAAACGCAGAGTACTTGTTCCAAAGCAGTTTGCCTTATGGCGTAGGTTCAAACGATATTGGCCTTGATCGCGGCCAGTTAGGCGACACGCGCTTAGTCAGCTTTGAAAAATTTGGTAATAAGGTTTTATTAAAGCAGCACAACACCAAATACCGCGCGGCCCACGGCAGCGAAGCTGAAAAGCAGAGTATTGATGAAGCTTTCGCAGATTCGGTTATTGCTGGTTTTACGCTGGTAGCAAAAAGCGACAAAGTTAGCCTTATCGACTATACGCCTTTTCTGTTAAGTGATATTCACGGTATAGGAAACCGTATGGCGCGAACCAACCAAGGTAGCTTCAGCGTTGATAACATGCGAAGCGGCGTGTATTTACCTAAAACCAAAGGCTTTGAAAAAAATACTGAATTAGAGGCTTTAGTCACCTTTGCAGGTAAGAAGCCAGGCGAATACGTGCAGCAAGTTACGCCCGACCCAGAAAGCTTGTCGGTGCACTTGCATCATTCGTTTGTGGCTCTGCCTGACGACAATTACACGCCCAGAGAGTACCACCCGTACTCGGGCTACTGGAAATTCAGTTACTTTGATTATTCAACGCCTATCAGCGAGCCTACTGAACAGCGTTTTATTACCCGCCATCGTTTAAACAAGAAAACCCCGCATGCTGCAATGAGCGAAGCAGTGGAGCCTATTGTGTATTACCTAGATCCTGGTATTCCAGAACCCGTAATGACCGCGCTTAGAGAAGGGGCGAGCTGGTGGAATCAAGCCTATGAAGCCGCAGGCTACAAAGATGCGTTTCAGGTGAAAGTATTGCCCGAAGGTGCCGACCCAATGGACGTGCGCTATAACGTAATCAACTGGGTACATCGCGCAACGCGCGGTTGGTCTTATGGTTCGTCGGTTGTCGACCCGCGCACTGGTGAAATTATCAAAGGTCACGTTACGCTCGGCTCATTGCGTGTAAGACAAGATTATTTAATTGCCCTTGGCCTAACCAGTCCTTTTAAGGACGGGAGCACCGACACCACTGCACAGCAAGAAATGGCTTTAGACCGCATTAGGCAACTTTCAGCCCACGAAGTAGGGCACACATTGGGTATAGCCCACAACTTTGCGGCAAGTGAAAATAACCGTGCGTCGGTAATGGATTATCCTCACCCCAAAATTAGTATTAAAAACGGCAAAATTAGCTTGGAAGGCACGTATGATAAAGGCATAGGCGCATGGGATATTCACGCCGTCGCGTATGGCTATCAAGATTTTGCCAGCGACGTAGAGGCAACGGAAGCCTTGGCAAAAATTATCGTAAGAGGCCGTAATGAGGGTTTAAGTTTTAAGTCAGACCCCGATACCCGTAGTAGTCGCCATGCATCGGCAAACGGCCATATGTGGGAAAACGGTAGCAATCCGCTAGATGCTTTCGATGAAATTTCACAAGTACGCGAACTGGCGTTAGCCAATTTAGGTTTAGACACCTTAAGCCCAAATAGCAGTTTATCCTCTCTTGAAAATGCTTTAGTGCCTATTTACTTACTCCACCGTTATCAGTTAGAAGCCGTTGCAAAGCAAGTCGGCGGCTTAGTGTATGAATACGAACGCAAAGGTGACTATACCAAAGCACAGGGCCAACAGTTTGTAGCGCCTGCAGTGCAGCAACGCGCTATGCAGCAGTTAATTACGGCCACTACCGCTGATTACCTGACGATACCTGAATCGGTACTCGCCCTTATTCCACCGACAGCGTATGGCGACGATATTACTCGCGAGCATTTTAAGGGCAAAATGGGGTTAATGTTAGACCCTGTTTCTGCGGCTGCTTCAGCATCTAACTTTGCGTTTGAATTACTATTGCACCCAGAGCGCTTAAACCGCTTAGAGTGGCAGACAAGAAGCACTAATGACAGACGCAAAAAAGTAGGCGTTTCTATGCTGGTGAAGCAAATACTTAACGTTCACTGGTATAAAAATAAGTCACAAAGCCCATTAGCAAAACGCTTACAGTTAGTGGCGTTAAATGCAGTGATGAAAGCAGTAACTAACGATAAGTTGGCGCCTGAAGTAAGAATGGAAGCCGAACTTGCTCTGCTTGAATTTAGCGAATGGTTAGACGACAAAGCAGACGACAATCAGTATGAAATACTGAAAGAACAGTTCGATACTTATTGGGCTAGTAAGGCATGGCCAAGTACCTTTGAAGTAGAACCGCTTCCGCCTGGTTCGCCGATTTAAGAAAGTTGATAATTAATGTTAGGGACAACGCAATTAGAGTAAAATCATAGCCCGAGTAACAAGCAAGTGCCGCAAAGAAACTTTGCGGCCTTGGTCACATCCTTACTCGCTATACTACTTCTAATAATAGTTCCATTAGTAGAAAGCCTGCATGGCGGTGTGCTGTGGGGCTTAAATTACCATTCCCCCCGGTTTATGTCACAGGTCGGCGACGCGTTAGCCTTAGTTAAGCTTATAGCGCTTTGCGCAGGTGTGTACCTGCTTTTCACGCAGCACGGTAGATTGAGATATCTTGTTAAAAGTAAATGGTTAACTGTTGCTTTGAACTGTGTTTTAGCAATAGTGGCGCTTATTCAGATTGCGATAGGTCTATTAGGTGTACTGATTGATGCAACACTAGGAGCTAACCGAGACTACTTTCATAAAGAATTCGAAATAGGAAATAACACTATTTACGTGTTTACAGCGGACTCAGGAGCCATGGGTACGGCCTACCATTATTTCTATTTAAAATGTCCACTACCTTTAAACCGCTATGAATTAAGGTTTATTGAAAAAACAAATTGGGTATGGGAGCTTGAGCTTAAAACTTCTGATAATGGTTTTGACGTATTTAATCAGCGTGGTGAGTTTAAATATCGCGTTAGTTTGGGTGAAGTAAAGTGTGATTAGTTACCTCGTAACTCTGCTCTGAGCGAATGAAATCTTGTGTGGTAATCGTTAAGCGATACTATAGTGACAGCAGGAACCTGCATCGTGAAAGTAGAATTAATTACGACATTGAAGAGGCAAGCCACAAAAATTCTGCAAGACCTGCACACTTCAAAAGAGCCTGTTTTGATTACTGAGCATGGTAAGCCATCGGCTTACTTAGTTGATGTCGATGATTATGAGATGATGCAAAAGCGCATGTCGATTCTGGAAGGTATTGCAAAAGGTGAGCAGGCAATAAGAAATGATGATGTTTTAACTAACCTGCAGGCCAAAGAGAAAATGGATAAATGGCTGAAATAGTATGGACAGAACCTGCTCTAAATGACTTAGACCTGATTGCTGAATACATAGCGGTATTTAACTTAGTTGCGGCAAAGAAACTGGTTAAAGAAGTCTTCGCCAAAGTAGACATACTTGAGGAATATTCTAAATCAGTAAAGTCAGTCTCTGAATTACCATCTCTAAATTACCGCGAGCTTTATGTAAAGCCCTGTCGAATTTTTTATAAGTTTGAGGACAACAAAGCCTTTACTTTGCACATAATGTGGCACGAACAAGATCTTAGGCGCTTTTTATTAGATTAGCGTTAATTCATTTTAAGTACACTTGATGAATACAGCAGCTTTTTTCCGTTACTTCCGACTTGTGCCAGAAGCTGCCGTTCGATTCTTTGTAATTAAACGGCGGAAGAATAAGTGATGCGGATGTCTAATATCCTCTCCAAGAGTAAATGTTAGATGGTTTTTCAGTCAAAACGAGTGTTAGTATGGGGTCTTTGTTAGCAGCTTTTAGTTAGCCCTAAATCTACATGGATGTAATATGAAAATTTTGGTTTTATTTTTTGCTTTTTTCATTGCAACTAGTAGTAATGCTGTAGTGAAACGGCACGATATTCCTTCCCGCAATTATGTCTTAGAAATAGTACCCGAATACTTAATTGACCTACCTCACGAAGGTCATGGGGTATTGATAAAACCTCAATGGGTTGTGACAGTCGCTCATACCATTTTTTATAATTACATAGGTAAAAAATTACGTGTTGGCGATAAAGTCTTTGAAATAGAAGAGGTTCACATACATCCACTTTATATTGAACCAGATGGGGTTCTCTTTAAAGGTGATGCAGCTCCCTTAATGAAGTTTCTAGAATCTAGAAGTGATATAGCTCTAATAAAGCTATCTTCCCCTGTTACAACGAGTGAACCAATTGATATCTACCCAAACATTGACCAAGCGGGTAAAGAAATCACGGTATTTGGTCGTGGAGCAACAGGTAACGGAGAAATTGGTGAAAACCTCGAAACAAAATCATTACGAGAATTAAACCATTTTAGAAATATTATTGAATCTTCAAAAGGAAACTGGCTCTCATATAAATTTAATAAACCACCTGAAGCATTGCCCCTTGAAGGAATGCACGGTGCTGGTGATAGTGGCGGAGCTTCAGTGATAACTGAAAACGGTAAGACTTATTTGGTTGGTTTATCGAGTTGGCAATTTTGGCGTGGAGATCTTGCTAATTTTAAAGGCGGTTTATATGGTACTACTGCTTATCAAGTTAGGGTGTCAAACTACCGAGACTGGATTGAAAGTGTTTTGGGCAATTTGTGAGTCAGCCCAAAGCATACTCAGCGTTTAGTTTCTGTTCCTTTTTCGCCTAGTTTACTTAAGCATTACATGCCCATAGGTAAAAGATGAACGACGGCTTCTTGTCTCAATGAACAGCTAGCACTTAGGAGCTGCAACGTATGTGAGGCGGACATTGTGTATACTTCAGCATGAAAAAAGAGAGCATTGTTTTTCTGAGGGATCAGGTATTACTATAAAGCCTGACTTATAAGTACTGATCGTTTCTAAAAGGATATCTCAAAAATGGAATGTTTTGACTTTTTCATTAAGGATACATTTTATCATTATCAAAGATTTCTAAATTCGCTCAATATAGAAAAGTTTCCGATAGGATCTTACGAGTCAAAATTAGACGCCTGTAAGTTCGCGAGCTCTATAAGTAGCTTCATCGAGTATCTATTCATTGATAATAGAGAATTGGTAAAATCGAAATACAGTGTTTCGGGGCAAGGTAAATTCAAGGAAGCACTTTTCAAAAGAAGTTTTAGTATCGGTGAAAAGAAAGTAAGCGGAAAGTTTTTGAAATATACCTTTGATATAGCCAATGCCTATAAGCATAAAAAAATTGACAGGCATAACCCGCTAGTATCCGATATAGAGCAGGTTTGTGAATCGATACTTATAATTGTTAACAAGGATTCTGAAGGCTCTTATTATGCTATTGATAAGGGCATAAAAGTTACAGACAACTTAGGTAGAGAGCACAACCTAGAAATTGTTCTTAGAGTGTCTTTCGATATTATTGCGATAATTGCGAAGGAGTTTTCGGTTATCACGGAGATACCATCAGTTAGTTATTCTAAAAAATTTAAACTCTCAAGAGATGAATCGAATAATACGTATCAATTTAAAAGTACTTTTTTTGAAGCTTTATCAGGAACGAAAGTGACTTTATCAGCATTAATTCAAGTCTTTGATGAGAATGAAATTTACTCATTGCGGCATAGACGAAAGAATGAGCCAGTTAACCTTAAACTTTCTTTCCCGGTCAAAATAGAGGTTAACCCTCTTTTGAGCCTATGAGTTACTTTACTAATGCCAGAGTTCGGCAGCAAAGCTGCGCCGCTTGACTTGATATTGACGGTCCGCTAATTGTTTAAAATTGCTCAATGAAGCAGGTATGACCAAGTGTCCGCTTCACGCTCATTGCAGCCATCGAAGTGCCTTTGTGCGATGGGCATCTTAAGGTACTCTTCTGCCGTTAAATTTAATGTATTGAACGGCAGGAATTAATTCAAAGAATAAACCAGCAGCTTGTGTGAGCCGTATCTACATACCCTAATCAACCATGATGTAATAAAGTTTTACTCCATCAACTTGCGTACAAAAATCTACAACTCCTTATAATTCGTAAACACCTTATACAACTGCGTCCCACTCAATACCGAAGCCGACGGGAAGTGTAGAATAGGGATCAAATCGCAAGGCGCTTCTAAGGTCCTGCTGCCGTTGTCGGTATCCAGATCGTCAATATTTAAAATTTGCGCCAGTGGTTCGCCTTTCTTCACCGTTTGGCCTGGTTTCGCCATGTACTCCACCATGCCGCCCCAGTTAGTAAACAGGGTTTTATAGTCTTTTAAATACACGCCTAAACGCTTCATTTCTGTCGGTTTAATATCGCATTCGTGCAATACGCCTTTGGCGTTTAAGTAGCTAAGAATACTGGTGGCGTCTATATTACCTTCGTTAAAGTCGATAACTTCTTGGCTACCCATTTCAAGCGTAAACGCTTCAACGTTAAAGCTTACCTCACGCGCTAAATTAGTTTTTATGCTTTCTTGCAGTGTCCACCATGGGCAGAACGTCGCTTCGTCCAACGCCCCCGCAAATACGTTTGGAATAAAAATACAATGGGGAATGTTAAACAGCTTAGCACTGTCTTTGGCGTACTCGGGAATATAAACGTGGCGGGTAGACACCGGGCCGTTGTGGAGATCTAACACGAAATCGGCGTTGACCGCCATTTGCTGTAGCTTTAGGTTTAACTGCTGTGCCAAGCCTAAACCCCATGGTTCAGCCAATTTGTTGTCGATAGCGTTAGACAAGTGAGCACGAAAACGTTGTTTTATGCCGTCAATTGACTCTTCGCGGGTTACCGTTTTGGCGAAATGCTCAACTGCTTCTTTATCGAAGAAATAGCCGCGGTTCCAGTTTGTGCCGTTCACAGGATCGAACCGGCCTAATGTGTACTCACCGGCTTTAATGTTAGTACCAATGGGATTACAGTTGGGCACTAGGATAATTTCGCCGCAAATATCCATGTCTTTTAAGCGCTGAATGAGATGGTAAATAACCACGTTACCTTGTACTTCTGCGCCGTGAATAGAACTTTGAATATACACGGTGGGGCCAGGGCGCGCTCCTTTCATTCGATAAATTGGCACGTTCATGTTACGTCCAGACGCGTTTTGCGCCACTACCATGTGTTTTTTCACTACTTGGGTTGTCATTTAAATCAACCTATTTTCTGTCTTGTTCTTTGTTTTAGTCTATTGTTTTTAATCACTTTTTTAGAATTCATGCCGCAAATGCACATAAACTTAACAAGCACATAGCTCGCAATCTACGCCTTTAGGTAGTTTCCAGTTTCGCCACTCGTGCGAAAGCGCATCAAACGTCATTAACGTGTTTTTAGGAATATTATCGAAATCCATCAATACTTGCATAGCTAGCATTGCTTGGTAAGTACCAACAATATTTACTACTGGCGAGAATATACCTGCCTCAACACAGCTTAAATCGGGTGATTCAAATAGCGTTCGTAAGCATGCATAGCAGCGGCTCTCACCGGGTATAGCTACGAAAAGCTGGCCTTCAAAGCGAATGGCTGCACCCGATACTAGCGGGGTATTTAGTTTAAAACACAGTAGGTTTATTAAATCTCGCGAGTTTGTATTGTCGGTGCAATCTAGCACAACGTCAGCACGCTCTATGGCTTGTTTTAATACTGGTGAAAGCTGAGTAGAGCTGGGCGCCGAAAACGGTTCTGCTATTACGGTAATGTCGCAGTCGCTGTTTATTGCACTAAGCCGCGCTTTAGCCGCCTCTACTTTATTTGTGCCTACATCTTGTTCGCTAAACAAGGTTTGCCTTGGCAGGTTGGTGGCCTCAACTGTGTCGTGGTCGATAAGTGTAAGAGAGCCCACGCCACTGGCGCAAAGGTTAGTAGCAGCCGCGGTGCCAAGCCCGCCAATACCAATGATACAAATATTGGCGTTTAGCAGCGCTTCTTGACCGTCTAGATCCACTTTTGGAAGCACGATATGGCGGTTATAACGCATAGCCTGCTGATGAGTTAGGCTTTTAGACATAGTTTATGCCAACTTAGTTGTTGAATTCATGGCATGCACCCTTATAAAGTGATTACCAAATAGTATTTTGGCTGGTACTTTATCAAAAACCGCCAAAATGTCGCATATCAAATTAGGATTTCATATGTCAGTTGTCAGCCAACCCCTTAATATTGCCGTACTCACTATTTCAGATACGCGCACCCTCGAAAACGACAAGTCGGGAGACTACTTGAAAGAGGCGCTTACCTCGGTTGGCCATAACCTTTACGATCGCGATTTGGTGAAAGACGATATTTATCAGCAGCGCGCCGTGGTGTCGAAATGGATTGCCGATAAAAACATTCACGCCGTATTAATTACTGGTGGTACAGGTTTTACCCACCGTGACTCAACGCCAGAGGCCATCAGTGTATTGTTCGATAAAGAAGTCGACGGCTTTGGCGAGCTATTCCGTCAAATTAGCTATGAAGAGATTGGTACATCAACCATTCAGTCTCGCGCGGTTGCGGGCTTTGCTAATAATACGGTTATTTTCTGCTTACCAGGCTCAACAGGCGCGTGTCGTACTGCGTGGGAAAAAATTATTTCTAGCCAGCTTGATGCCGACTTTAGACCGTGTAATTTCGTAAAGCATCTGGTGGAAGCATGAGTACCTTTAGCCATTTAAACGCTGGTGGCGAAGCCAATATGGTCGACGTTAGCGACAAAGACGTTACCAAGCGAGAAGCCACAGCAGAAGGTTTTTTGTACGTAAGCGAAGACGTTATTCGCCAAATCTCTGAATCAAAAATTGCAAAAGGTGATGTATTTGCAGTTGCCCGTGTAGCGGGTATTCAAGGGGCGAAACGCTGCGCCGATCTTATTCCTCTTTGTCACCCATTGGCACTGTCAAAGGTGGATATTAATTTTGACATTCAGGCCGATCAGAATCGAATTCAAGCCACCTGTTATTGTAAGCTAAGCGGTAAAACCGGCGTTGAAATGGAAGCGCTCACGGGTGTAAATGTGGCGCTGTTAACCTTGTTTGATATGTGCAAAGCCATCGACCCTGGCATGCATATGGAAGGGGTACGGGTACTGGAGAAAAAAGGCGGTAAGACAGGCCATTGGCAGTCCGACACCTAGTTTTCACAAAGGCCAGTGAAAGGCCAGTGAGCTAAAAAATGACGTGCATAAAGCGTACACGCACTCAAAAAGCAACGCATTTTAGGCTCAACCCATTTCAGAGGCTTGGCAAGATTAATTAGCGCGCACAAAGCGACCTTAACAACGTAGATAACAGGCAAAGCATGCAGGTAACGGTAAAAACATTCGCACAAACCCGAGAGATCACGGGAGAGGACAATATCGCGCTTCATATAAGCGAGAACAGCACCATTGAGACCGTGATATCGCAGCTTAAAACGCGTAGTGACAAGTGGGCATTAGCACTAGAGGGCAGTGTGCTTACTGCCTGTAATCAAGAGCTTTGCGATCTGCAAACAGTACTTAGCGACGGTGATGAGCTGGCGCTATTTCCACCTGTGACAGGGGGCTAGCTATGTTCGCGCTAGTTCAAGTTGAAGATTTCGACCAAGGAGAGCTTTACGCTAGGCTAAAACAGTCGGCAGATGAAAAGGCCTGCGGCAACACCGGCGCGATTGTTACTTTTACTGGGCTAGTGCGAGATTTTAATAACGTTGGCGACATAGACGGCATCGAATTAGAGCATTACCCGGGCATGACTGAAAAAGCATTAATGCTTCTGGTTGAACAAGCGAGCGAACGCTTTTCACTTAACAGTGCTGGCGCACTGCACAGAGTAGGGCGCATACACAACAACGAGCAAATTGTATGGGTAGGTGCCGCCGCTCCCCACCGCCAGGCGGCGTTTGACGCTGCCTGCTACTTAATGGACATGCTTAAACAGTCGGTACCGCTTTGGAAAAAAGAGTTTAAGGGCGATAAATCTGAATGGGTTGCGGCGAAAGCATCTGACGATAAAGCGGCACTTAAGTGGATGCGCAAAAAGTAATGCTCTTTTCTTTAGCAATGCGACTTTCAAGCTTTGTTAACTTGGCGATGCTTATTTTGGTAAGTGCAAGTACATGTGCAAGTGTAGCCCTAGGCGTTACGGCTTTTTCAAGTTCTGTGGCACAGGCGAGCAGTTTTCAAGCGGCAAATGATAATGTAAATGAAGGGAGCGTTATTAGTGCCGAAAAACAAAACCAGTCAGTAAATTTCAAGCGCGACGAAAAAATTAACGTAGCCGTTGCGGCAAACTTTGCAAAACCGCTGAAGAGTATTGCCGAGCAGTTTACTGAGCTAACCGGCATAGATGTCGCGGTAACGGTATCTTCTAGCGGTACTTTGTATGCGCAAATTCAACATGGTGCTAGCTTCGACGTGTTTCTATCTGCAGATCGAGCTAGGCCGCAAGCGTTGGTGGATAACAACGTAGTTCACCACGGCAATCTGGTGGATTACGCTAAAGGCAAGCTTGCGTTTGTCTATGCTGGCGACTTATCAAGTGAGGCATCACGTGAAACATCCGGTAAAAGGAATTGCGAGCAAATCGCCCGCTCATCTACTGGAGACACAACTGCACAAATAAACGCTCAGCTTACCGATTGCTTGTCGAAGCAGCTTGTTCAATTAATGGAAAACCCTCAAAACAAGGTAGCTATCGCAAACCCTAAACTGGCTCCCTATGGTGATGCTGCGCAACAGGCGTTGCAAAACTTATCCTTATGGCAACAGTTTTTACCTCACAGAGTGATGGGTAAAAACGTGCTACAAACCTTGCAGTTTTATACCACCGGCAGCGTGAAAGGGGCGTTCGTTGCGTACTCATTGGCCTTAGATTTGCCCGCAGACTTATCCTCTAACTTGCCTTCTAATTTTAACAGTGTTGTTAATACCAAAAGCGCCGATACTTTTACGGTTATCGTCCCAGTACCTGAAACCTTGTATCAACCCATCATTCAGTCGTTGGTGGTTAATAGTAAAACGGTAGCTACATTATCTCCGAATCTGTTCGAACCACTTCCAATTAAAAATGCGACAGCGCCAGTTGATGAGACTGTTCTCAAAGGCGACAAAGAGACAACCAGAGCGTTTCGTTTGAGTGACGCTAATGGAGTGTCATCACCCAGCCTGTTCGTACAGTATTTAATGTCGCAAGGGGTGCAGCACAGCTTAATTGAATGGGGTTATGAACCTACCATTGCATCGGGCGTCGGTAACTAAGTATGCTCACAGAATTCTTCGGGGCATCGACACTTGAAGCCATATTACTCACCTTAAAACTGGCCTTTATAACCAGTGGTTTGCTGTTGTTAATCGCATTGCCGCTAGCGTGGTTTTTAGCGAAATGGCAGAGCAAAGCTAAGCCTTTGGTGATGTCGATACTCGCGTTGCCTTTGGTGTTACCGCCAACTGTGCTGGGTTTTTATCTGCTTATTGCTTTTTCGCCGCAAAGTGCGTTGGGGCAGGGATGGCAAAGCCTAACCGGGAGCAATTTAGCATTTAGCTTTGAAGGTTTGGTGTTGGGGTCTGTCATCTACTCCCTACCATTTGCTCTGCAGCCTTTGTACAGCGGCTTTTCACAATTGGATAACCGTTATTTAGATGTAGCAAAAACGCTGGGGTTTTCGGCCTTTGAAGCGTTTATAAAAATAGTGCTTCCTTTAAGCAAAGCGCCCATCGTGGTGGCATTAGGCTTAAGCTTTGCACATACCATAGGCGAGTTTGGCGTAGTGTTAATGATAGGTGGCAATATTCCTGGAGAAACTCAGGTGCTGTCTATCGCGCTATATGAACAGGTAGAAGCGTTGGAATATAACAGTGCACACAACCTTGCGTTGGCCCTTCTTATTTTTTCATTCGTGATGCTCGCGGCGCTCTATCGTTTTAACGGTGTCGCACGAAGTGATGAGGCGCGTTAACATGCAAATATCTGCGCGACTTTCTAATCGCATTAACGCACAAATCTCATTGCAGCCGCAAAGCCGATTCATTGGGATTACCGGTCCATCAGGTGCGGGAAAAAGCAGCTTGTTTCGCGCCCTAGCTGGCGTAGAAAAAAGCGCAGAAGTGCAAACGCCGTGGACCTCTCAAAAGGTCGGCATCGTTTTTCAGCAGCCCATGCTATTTCCCCATACCGATGTGCGCGGTAATTTAGCCCTTGCGCAGCGCCACGCAAGCCCTAATGCAATGTCTATCGATGCGTGTTTGCGCGGCTGTTATTGCGAACATTTAATTGATAAGCCAGTTCAAGCGCTTTCTGGTGGAGAAGCGCAGCGGGTCGCGATTGCGCGTGCGTTGGTCAATGGACCAGATGTGTTATTGCTAGATGAATCGTTAAGCGCAATTGATATCTTCACCCGTCGCAAAATTTACCAGTTTTTGAACAATTTGTGTGTGTCGGGGAAGCTCATATGCCTTGTGATTTCTCACGATTTAGATGACCTTGCCTTGTTCAGCGATGAGTTGGTTTTTATTGACCAAGGCCGCACCGAGCTTTGTGGAAAAACGCGCGATGTTTTGACTCAAGTATTCGAAAAAGAAGGATTTGCGACACCGTCTAGCGTACTTGAGGGATTTAAGGTTACTGCGCAAAGCGACGCACACGACAGCAACCAGTCACAAAACGCCGTTGTCAGCTACAAACACGGTAGCCAAACGCAACAAGATCAAAATGCTCTAACCTTACAAGGCAATGAGCAGTGCCAGTCGGAAAACGGAATTGAGCGCGTTGAGGTAGCGGGGCAAGAGATATTCGTCACTGCAGAATCAGTGTCCTATTTGCCTCAGCAAAGCGGTGAAAAAGTTTCTGTTCGTTTTGCAGTTAAAGCCTGTGATGTAAGCATTGATACCAATACTGCTGACTTTGGCAATGCCAGCACAATCAGTATTTTAAATGCGCTGCCATGTGTTATATCTAGCATCGAACCCGTGGTGAATCCACTCAGTCCCCTGA
This sequence comes from Alteromonas sp. KUL17, assembly GCF_006538305.1. Lineage (NCBI taxonomy): Bacteria > Pseudomonadati > Pseudomonadota > Gammaproteobacteria > Alteromonadales > Alteromonadaceae > Alteromonas > Alteromonas sp. KUL17. The sequence goes on along the minus strand of NZ_BJKJ01000012.1, from coordinate 59,772 downwards.
ACGAGCCTGAAAATAACGCCGATACAAAACTCGCAGATACAAAGTTAACTTCTAAAAAGCTAGCGACCGTAAACAGCGCGAAAGTGTTGTTAAAACTTGATGTACTAGGCAGTAACCAAACCCTTTATGCCAGCATTAGCTGTATCTCTCTATCGCGTCTTAAGCTTGATGTAGGGATGCAAGTGATTGCGCGGTTTAAATTGGCCTAGGTTTAAATGGCTTTGGAGTAGCTACTGAGTATTTCACTTGCGTTCAAATAAGCGTCGAAACGCGCACAAATAGCCCGAATGTAAATACGAGCAGACTCTGGCACTCGAATATACCGAGATGTTATTTCGATAAGCCCGTCTTCTTTAAGTTCTTCAAGGTTGTTTAAGGCTGAAGCAAAGTATTCATCAAAAATGATGTGGTGCTTGTCGGCAATTGCTTGCTTGTCTACCGCTAAATTGCACATTAAGCTAGAAATCACGTCTCTGCGAATAAGGTCGTCGACACTTAATGACAGTCCGACTTTCGCATTGGGCAGGTGGTTGTCTAAGCGATGGTAATATTCTTTTAGCTCCTTAGCATTTTGCGCAAAGGCATTACCTACCGTGCTAATGGCTGATACGCCGAACCCTATAAGGTCGGTGTCTCCACGTAAAGTATAGCCTTGAAAGTTGCGGTGAAGCTCGCCTTTATTTTTCGCAATAGCCAGTGAGTCTTTGCTTAAGGCAAAATGATCAAGACCAATCATTTCATAACCTATGTTTGTAAAGCTGTTAACGGCAAGCTTGTAAAGCGCCGCTTTTTCTTCACTACTTGGCAGTGTTTCTTCAGCAAATTTATGCTGCGCTGCGAACCTTTCGGGAAGGTGTGCATAGCTAAAAAGCGAAATACGATCTGGCATCATGGCTTTAGTTGCGGCGATGGTTGATGAAAACGTTTCAATTGACTGATTCGGTAAACCATAAATTAGATCTAAGTTAACTGAGTCGAAACCCAGTGACCGAGCCTCGAATACTAAATCGGCAATGTGAGACGTGCTTTGTATGCGATTTATGGTTTTCTGAACATTATAATCAGTATCTTGTAAACCAAAGCTAATGCGTGTGTAGCCGAGACATTTTAAGTTTTGAAGATAGTGTTTATCGATATTTCTGGGATCTAACTCAATTGACAGTTCAGCACCTGCTTCAAAGGTAAAGTGTTTCTTAAGCAGGTACATTAAATAAGTATGCTGAGTCTCGCTCAAAAAACTGGGTGAACCGCCACCCAAGTGCAGAGAAACTGCACGCCTGCCGTCAGTTAAATAACGCTTAGACAGGATTTCTTTTTCTATGTAATCTAAATATTCGTCCGCTTTTTCATTGTGACGCGTCACCATTTTATTGCAGCCACAGTAGTAGCATAGCGTTTTGCAAAATGGAATGTGCACGTAGAGACTTACTGTCGGCGCTTTTGACACTGCAAGTGCTTGTGGAAGTATGTCATCTTGTAGCGGTTCAAATTTAAGTGCAGTAGGGTAAGAGGTATAGCGAGGAGCATTCAACGCATATTTGGTAATGGTTGATACGGGACGTTGTTGTACGGCAATTATAGTCATATTGGCTCTGCACTTATATGTAGATATCTAGGCGCGAATTCAATTCGATGGTTAAAGCTTAATGGATTGCTTAGGAGGCTGATTTGATCTACTTCAAGGTTTTGGTATTAAACCTGATAATTGTTTTACTTCTTCCAGTCATTTTGCTTCAAGCATTGTGGGTGAGGAAGAAGACCGCTGTACTGCCAGAGCCCGACGGCGAGCGGGTATTAACCTCAGCCGATAGTAAATTGCTATTAACTAATAACGTTTTGGTTATAGGCGATTCTGCTGCCGCTGGTGTTGGTGCAACGACGCAAATGGGGGCACTCACAGGTCTGCTGTACTCAAACCTTGTTAAGCATGGGCCAACGCGAGTGACGTTGAATGCTAAAACAGGTTTTAAAAGTGAAGATGTGCTCAAGCTTCTTCATGAAATGCCTGCCGAGCACTTTTCGTCGGTGCTCGTCTCTATTGGTGTTAACGACGTGACCAAATTTGTACCGTTGAAACGGTGGCGGCAAAACATCGATGCTATGAGTACGCTACTGTCAGATAAATTTGAGTGCGAAACAATATTATTTACTGCGCTACCGCCAATTCATTGCTTTCCAGCGCTTCCGCAACCTTTGCGTGCACTATTAGGTTACCGCGCGTGGTTACTAAACCAAGCTTTGGCTGATAGCGTAACAGCCCGGGCTAACGCAGACATATTATATGTTAGTGCACTTAATGTGGGCGGAACTATGACGGATATTCAGCAAAGTGGTTTGATGGCAGAAGATGGCTTTCATCCCTCCACGAAAGGCTATGAAATATGGGCACACTCAGCCCTTGAAAAACTTTCCACGCTTTACAGGACCACAATGGGCACGACAAAAAAAGTCACAGCAAAAACTGATGTAACTGCGACGAAATAATCGCAGTGTGGGGTTGAAGTTTCTTTTTGTAACCTTATCTAAGCCCTTATATCTTCATGAATTCAAAAAAAGCGAGGCCTATCATGGCAGCAAATGAGCAAGGTGTACAAAGTGCGAACGGTATGCAGAGTGTAACAGTTAATATGGTTTCTGACGTAGTATGTCCATGGTGTATTGTTGGGTACCAGCGTTTGCAAGAAGCCATTAAAACCCTTGATAACATTGAAGTAGATATTAAGTTTCACCCCTTCGAGCTAAACCCCAATATGCCAGAAGACGGGCAAAACCTTCGCGAGCATATAATGGAAAAATACGGCATTAGTGAGCAGCAAAGCGTGGAGAACCGAGCACGACTTGTACAAGCGGGTAAAGAGTTGGGTTTTGCATTTAATTTCACTGACGACTCCCGTATGCAGAATACTTTTAAAGCCCATCAGCTTATTCACTTTGCAGCACAAAACGGCCTTGAAGAAGAAATGAAGCTTAGCTTGTTTAACGCTTACTTCACTGATGGTAAAGACGTGAACGATCTTGGTGTGCTAGTAGAATTGGCCGAGTCTGTGGGCCTCGACAAAACCGAAGCTGAAGCAGTAATTAAAAGTGAAAAATACGCGCAAGCAGTGCGTGAGGAAGAAACTATTTGGATGCAGCGTGGTATTCAGAGTGTACCTACTTTTGTCATTGGTAATCAGGGCGTAGCCGGGGCACAAGAGCCAGCAACATTGGCTGCATTTATTTCCCAAGCGGCATCACAGCAATAAGCAAGTTAAACGGGTGTAGAGGTAGTTATGAGTAATCACGTTAACCATTTGTTGGCCCAGTGGCTTCCACTTAAAAACAAGCACAAATGGGTGCTAGGTTTCATTTTTAAAACCGAAGGCTCATGCTATCGAAAAGCAGGCGCCATGATGTTGTTTAGTGATGCAGGGCATCAGCTAGGTATATTAAGCGGCGGCTGTTTAGAAAGTGACATCGTTAAAAAAGCCCAGCGAGTAATGACCGACGGCGTTAGTCGTACCGCGGTTTACGACGATGAAGATGAAGAAGACATCGCGTTTAAACTTGGTGTTGGATGCGGCGGTGTGGTGCACTTAGCACTCGTACCAGTTAACGAGAGTAACCAGTATTTATCGTTGGATGTGGTTAGCAAAAGCTTATCAAACGGAAAAGCGTGTGAGTGGCGCTGCGCGGTAGACGGTACTTTAGGTGATTGCACGGAATTGGAAGACCATTCTGCTAAACCTAGAAAAGCTGTGCTAGACACCGTTGATGGCAAGCGCATGTTGTCGGTTTTGATGCTGCCGCCTATCCACCTACTTGTTGTTGGAGGTGGGTACGACGCTACCTTTATGACTAAGCTTGCTAGTTTGCAGGGCTATTTAGTAAGTCTTTGGGATCCAAGGCCTGCACAAGCAAGACTTGAACACTTTCCCGAGGTAAATTACTTGATTGAAGATCCGTCTACTGAAGGCTTACGTCTTCACATGGGCGAACATAACATTCAAGCGGCGGTGCTTATGTCCCATCATCGAGAAATTGATGCAAAGGCGCTGCAGGTGCTTAGCAAGCAATCGTTAACCTATACGGCAATGCTCGGGCCACTGCACCGTAAGCAGGAAATTATGGATTTAGCCGGGCTTGGCGATACCAACTTTACTCAGTATTTTGCAAGCCCCGCTGGTTTCGACATTGGTGGTGAGCTACCAGAGCATATAGCACTGTCTGTTATTGCTCAGTGCCATGCGGTGTTTCATACCAAACCTACGCATTTAAAGCGTTAGAAAGACTTTCTGAAGGTAACGCCAAAGCTTCTAGGCGCGCCTGGGTAGGCCATGATCTTTCCGGTTTGTACGGGTACATCAAAGCCACTTCGTGCAACGTACTCTTCATCGAAAACGTTGCGCGACCACGCAATAATTTCGCTATCCCATTGTGGGATAGTGAAACTTACGCGAACGTTAAATAATGAAAAGTCGTCAGCGTATTTGTACGGATCGTTCGCATCATCAAGAAATACGTCGCCCGTGTATTGGTAGTCAATACTGGCGGAGGCAGGATAATTCCCAACTTCGAAATAGTGATTCAGCATAAGAGATAGTGAGTTTTGAGGTTCGAAGCCTACGCGGTCTCCGTCTCTTGAACAGAACGGGTCGTTAGGCTCCACACGGCCCGGATCGTCAATGCCCGTGTGCCACGTGTACGCTACCCAACACGTACCGCGTTTAAACTCATCAAAGTTCGCCAATGTGCGCGACGCAACAGCATGTAATTCGGTGCTTTCTGTCATTAGCCATGTAGCTTCAAGCTCTACGCCTTTCACTATTATATCGCCCGCATTTTGCAGGTTGAACCCCGTTCCGGTAAAGGTCGTCGCCTGAAAGTCGCTAATTTGTGTATAGTGCGCCGCAGCATTTACGCGCACGCCGTATTCTTCAAAGTCGTGTTTAATACCTATTTCGGCACTTCGCGATTTTTCAGCATCAAAAAGCGGGCTAAGCGAAGGTAAAATTCTGTCGGTATTCGTGCCGCCTGCTTTGTACCCTGTGGCAAAGCTTGCGTACGTTAGCGTGTTGTCATTAGGCTGATAAGCCAGTTTTACCGTGCCGGTTAACTGTGAATCATCAAGCTTTTCGTTTAAGTCAGGGCGCGGCATAACCGCTGCAGATCCCAAGAAAAAATATCCCCAGCCCGCTTGTTGAAATGGTGCGATAGCGTTAAGGGATTGTGCTGTAGGGGCTTGTCCCGCCGCTAACGCAGCAGCGATGTTTTGTAACCCAACTATAGCACGACCTGCATCAGGCCATTGCGCTGGGTTTTGACTTAGTCCGTCAATACCAGGCCCTTGCTCATTGTAGGTTCCGACAATCGACTTTTCTTCGCGGGTATAGCGTAAGCCAGTTGTTAAGGTGAAATCACTGTTTAACAGCCAATCCAGCTGAGAAAATAAAGCAATGCTGTCCTGCTCTTGATTGGCGCTGTGTTCGAAAGCAGTACCGGACGGCGCGGATGCTGCAGCAGGCGCAATAAAGCCCGATGTAACTGCAGATAGCTCGTTGATGGCGTTAGCCAAAGGCAGCAAATCGGATGCAGCGGCATTAAAGAACGCACTAAAATCATCTTGCGTGGTAGTATCAAAGGTTAGGTCTAAGTTTTGGCTGTAATAGTAAACACCTATTAAACCGCGCATATCTTCACTGGTGTAATGCAATCTAACTTCTTGAGAAAACGACTGCTGCCTGGCATCGTTAGTGGCAGTAAGAAGGTCCGCATCAGAAAAGTCGGTATCTACCGTATCTAAGCTGTCAAACGCGCGGTACGCGCTTATGCTCACTAAATCCCATGCATTGTTTAAAGCCACATCTACCTGAACTGATAGTCCTTTGTCTTCCATTTTTGAAAGGGGAGCCTGCGACAAGGATGTCTTATAATTATAAAAATCTTCGCGCCCGTAGATGGTGGCGTTGAATGGAGGTTGTAGCAGCAGTGCATCAGTGCCGAATTTACCCGCTATGTCATTAGCTTGAATGTTGTTTTGAAAAGTTAGTGCGCCGCAGCACCGTTCGTCTAGCTCGCCGTAATCGGCAATTAATCTTACACTAACGTTTTCTGTTGGTGTGTAAAGTAGCTGCGCTTTTACCGCAGACCGGTTACGGTTATTTAGGGTTTGTCCGCTGCGCTCGTCGGTAATGAAACCGTCACTGCGCGAACTAAAGCCAGATACTCGCATGGCGAGTACATCGTCGATAAGCGAAAACGACGAGCCAGCGCTTAAACGAACCAAGTTATCATTGCCAATAATAGCCTCAGCAAAGCCATTACGTTCGTCGTGTGAAGGTGCGACCGTAGTTAATGTCATTGCGCCAGCGGCAGTATTCTTTCCGAATAGTGTGCCCTGTGGCCCACGCAACACTTCAATAGATTCAATATCAACTAAGTCGTTAATTAACGCGTTTTGTCTTGCACGGTATACACCATCTACGTATAAACCCACCGAAGACTCGAAGCCGAAGTTTTGTGAAGACGTGCCAATGCCGCGTATTGAAAACCCTGAATTTGTTACGCTTTGATTTTGAAACGCGCCAAAAGCAGGTACGTAGTTTTGCAGGTCAAACACATCTCGGCTAACTGTTTCAACTAGGTCTTGACCTGAAAGCGCAGTGACCGCAACGGGCACATCTTGCAAGTTTTGACTGGTCTTTTGCGCCTGTACAACAATGTGTTCCAGCGCCTTTTTGTTGTGCTGAGTCAATTCAGCATTGTCATTGGCGTAAGTATGGGGAGCTAGGACAAATGAAGATGAAAAAATCGCTGCGATAAACGGCGTGTTGAAGAAGTTGCGTGTTGTGGCATTTGGGGAAGTAGATGTTGCAACAACTGTACATGGATGGGTAGAAGACAAAGCGTGTGTAAGTGACTTCATTTTGGTTCTTTTTATTTTCAAAAGCGGTGGGCTTTAAACAAAATTAATCACGACAAGGTCGCGTCCAAATGCGTACAGTCCTTTACATCCTAAATACGCCAACTTCCCTATGACGTCGTGTAGTGTTTTTTCACTATACAATCTAATGAACATATATTGCACGCATTTGAAGCTATCATGTCAAATTTTGTTCACAACGTTCGAAAAGTGAACAGATGTTTGACAGTGAATAGTTTCACATGATGCATACTCATTCAAAATATCAATTAAACTTATATCGCTGTTTTCCTTAGTATGTTGGTTGAAAGTTAACATATTAATAACATCAGGCAGCGGTATGACAGACATCTATTTAGTGCGACATGGTCAAGCGTCTTTTGGCAAAGCGAACTATGACAAACTTAGTGAACTGGGTGGGCAACAGGCCATTTGGCTTGGTGACTATTTCAAGCATCGCAATGTTGAATTTGATGCAGTTTTCTCTGGCGACATGGTTAGGCATCACGAAACCAGAGAAGGTATTGCCTCGGGTATTGCTACTGAAGACTATACGCTACCTGAAGTTACAGTGAATAGCGCACTGAATGAATTCAACTTTCAGGCAGTGGCTACCGCCTATTTAACACGCTACCCAGAAGCAAAAGTACCTGAAGGTGCTTCGCCTTCTGAATATTACCGATTGCTAAAAAAAGCAATGCTTGCCTGGTCGCAAGACGAATTGGCGCATGAACTCCTTGATGAAACATGGGGTCAGTTCGAAGACAGAGTTCACAGTATGCTCACGCACCTTCAAAGTATAGATGCGAAGCGTGTTCTCGTTGTGAGTTCTGGCGGTGCAATTGCCATGATGCTCAAACACATTCTTGGCTACGATGCGGCCACCGTTGTGAATATGAATTTACAGATCCGAAATGCCAGTTTTTCTCAATGCTTTGCCAATGCGCGAGGCGTTCACCTTAATAACTTCAACAGCGTACCTCACCTGGATGTGATTGACAGGTTACACGCCATTACCTACAGCTAAATGGGGCAGTTATGAACTTTGAATATAATGAAAAGACCCAAGCACTTTTAGAAAAACTAAAAGCGTTTATGAAAGAAGAAGTGTATCCAATTGAAAAGGAATACATTCACGCCGTAGAAAATGGCTCTGCCAACAATGGCGAAGGTCGTTGGAAAACGCCTGAAATGATGCATACATTGAAAAAGCGTGCAAAAGAAGCGGGTCTTTGGAATCTATTTTTACCTGAAGAATATAGGCCATATGGCGCGGGCTTAACTAACGCAGAGTATGCACCACTTTGTGAAGAAATGGGCAGAGTTTTGTTTAGCTCTGAAATCTTCAACTGTAGTGCGCCAGATACTGGCAATATGGAAGTGCTGGCGAAATACGGTAACGAGAGTCAGAAAAAGCAGTGGTTAGAGCCTCTCTTAAACGGGGAAATACGCTCAGCCTTTGCTATGACAGAGCCTGCAGTGGCATCAAGTGACGCGACTAACATCGAAACTTCCATTAAGCGCGATGGCGATGAATACGTTATTAACGGCCGCAAGTGGTACACCAGCGGTGCCATGAATGAAAACTGTAAAATTATGGTGGTAATGGGTAAAACTGATTTCGATGCGCCTCGTCACCAGCAGCAGTCTCAAATCTTGGTTCCTATGGACACCAAAGGTGTAACTATTGTTCGCCCAATGGCTGCAATGGGCTATTACGATGAGCCTGTAGGCCACGCTGAGGTCTTGTTTGAAGACGTGCGTGTACCGGCAGAAAACTTACTGCTTGGTGAAGGGCGTGGTTTTGAAATCGCACAAGGGCGCTTAGGCCCGGGCCGTATTCACCACTGTATGCGTCTTATTGGCTGTGCACAGCGCGCGCTCGATATGGCCTGTGAACGAGTTGAAAGCCGAGTGGCGTTTGGCAAACCGTTGTCAAAACAGCAATCGGTTAGAGAGAGCATTGCGCAGATGCACTGTGATATTGAACAGGCGCGTCTGCTTACGTTGAAAGCGGCTGATAAGATGGATCGCTATGGCAACAAAGTATCGCGCGACCTTATCGCTGCTATCAAAATAGTTGCACCTACTATGGCCTGTAAGGTTATCGACCAAGCCATTCAGATGCACGGCGCTGCAGGTACAAGCCAAGATTTCGTATTGTCTGCCATGTACGCTTATGCGCGTACTATCAAGCTGGCAGATGGCCCTGATCAGGTTCACATGATGCAGTTAGGTCGTAATCTTATTGCTGAAAAAGCAGTCGCTGAATAAGTCAGTGTTGTAAATAAACAATACAAAAAATTACGGGTAAGGAGTGAATGTGTCTAAAGACAATGCGAAAGCCCCACATGTCATAGATTTAGCAGTGCTGAATTCGTATTTATCTTCTGCGTGCCCGAGTATTGGGCACGTCAAAAGCGCTGAGAAATTTGCAGGTGGGCAATCGAACCCGACGTTTAAGCTTACTACGGATAATGGCGTTTATGTATTACGCCGACAACCGCCGGGCAAGTTACTGAAGTCGGCCCATGCGGTTGACCGAGAATTTCGCGTTATCAACGCGTTGCAGGGCTCAGAAGTGCCTGTGCCCAAAGCGTACCATTTATGTGAAGATACCAGCATAATCGGTAGCATGTTTTACATTATGGCCTATGTTGAAGGTGACATTTTCTGGAATAGCGCACTGCCTGAAATAGCATATTCTGCTACTCGCGCTGCCATGTATGATGAAATGAACCGGGTGCTTGCAGCGCTTCACAGTGTAGATATTGAAAGCGCAGGCTTACGCGATTATGGAAGGCCTGGCAGCTACTTTGAACGTCAGCTAAGCAGGTGGACAAAACAGTATCGTGCATCTGAACTTGAGCATGTTGAAGAAATTGAAAGTCTCATTCAGTATCTTGAGACCAACCTGCCAAAAGATGATGGTCAAGTCTCGTTGGTCCATGGCGATTTTCGTTTAGACAATATGATGTTTGATATGTCTAACCCTAAAAACCCAAGAGTAGTCGCGGTGCTTGATTGGGAATTATCAACGTTGGGGCACCCGTATGCCGATTTGGCTTACCAATGTATGCAGTTGCGCCTTCCCTCTGACATTGCGCACGCAGCTGGGTTAGGTGGTTTAGACAGAGAGCAGTTAGGCATTCCAAGTGAACAAGAATATATCAATGCGTATTGCGAGCGAAGAGGTATTGATAGCATTAGCAACTGGACGTTTTACCTCGCATTTAGTTTTTCCGTTTAGCCGCTATTTTACAAGGCGTGGTAAAACGCGCACACGATGGCAATGCGTCAAGCGAGAAGGCTATGCAATTAGGCGCAATGGTGAGACCTCTGGCGCAAATTGCGAACCAAACCATTCACCAAAGCGAATAAACGCCATATAACGTATTTAATGACATGTCATGCTATCAATAGCGTGCTCGTCGAACAAAGCAACTGGAGACAGTATGAAAGCAATTGTATGCGAATCTTTTGGACCACTTGAAGAACTTCAATTTAAAGACGTTGCAGACCCAGAAGTAAAAAAGGGCATGTAGTCGTAAATGTTGAAGCCGCAGGGGTGAACTTTCCAGACGGACTATTGGTGCAAGGTCTGTATCAAATGCAGCCAGACTTCCCGTTTATTCCTGGCAATGAAGTGGCAGGCACCATATCTGAAGTAGGTGAGGGCGTAAGCCATTTAAAAGAAGGGCAACGAGTTATTGCGTTGTCTAACTTAGGTGGTTACGCAGAAAAAGCGCTGATCCCTGCCACGCATGTTATGCCATTACCTGATCCCATCCATGTTAATGAAGGGGCTGCTCTTGTAACTGCGCATGCCACAGCACATCACGCATTAAAGCAGCGCGCAAAACTGCAGCCTGGCGAAACACTGGTAGTAACTGGTGCGGCTGGTGGTACTGGCTTAGCAGCAGTGCAAATAGGCAAGATTATGGGCGCTAAAGTGATTGCAGTTTGCTCAACAGAAGAAAAGCTGGCGCTTGCTAAAGAGTATGGCGCAGACGTTTTAATTAACTACAAAGAAAAAGATCTCAAAGAAACGCTGAAAGAAGTCACAGGCGGCAAAGGTGTCGATGTAGTTTATGAATGCGTTGGCGGTGACACATTCCACGCTTGCAGCCGCAGTATGGCATGGGAAGGTCGTTTACTTGTGGTTGGCTTTGCTGGCGGTGAGATCCCGAAATTCCCGGTTAATTTAGCGCTGGTAAAAGGCTATTCGGTTATGGGCGTATTTTGGGGCTCGTTTACTCAGCACGATCCAAAAGGCTTTGCGGAAAACATGCAAGAGCTTTTAACTTGGTATGTGCAAGGTAAGGTGAAGGTGGTCGTAGATGAAGCATTACCCTTAGAACAAGCAACGAAAGCCATGGCCAAGGTAATGAACCGGGAAGTGAAAGGTAAGATGGTGCTTGTGCCCTGATCCTACAAGCCTGACACGTGGGTAACTTAACAATAAAGCCTGAACAATCGATGTTCAGGCTTTTCTTGTTAACAGTGGGTTATTCCATAAGCCACATTCGGGCGCTTCTTCCTGGTACATAGAACTTGTGCCACTGAGTTGTAATATATTGCACATCATTACTTAATGTATCGCGGTAATTTCTATACCACCACAAATTGTCCGTAGATGTATCTACCCATATATCTTGGCCGTCTGCGCATTTATTAATACCCACAACGCCTTGATGGTCACGCTTGAAGAAAATAACGCAGTCATTATGACTTACCACTTGCATGCCACTGCCCTGAACTCCGTTATGGAATTTAACCATACCCTTGATGTCATCACGCTTGTACAAATCTACCCAACGATTATCACCACTTTCATTGTTATCTGAGTACAGTAATGGAACACCACCGTCACGGCCTAGTACATAGGCATTTGCCAAATGTTCGTCGGTAGGGTCAAGTAACTGGTAGCGGAAGCCGTCGTTTAGCGGGATGTCGTGGGTAATACTAAATGTGATGGCCTTGTCGCCTGATAAAGCCTGACCGTACGCACCTGGGTCAACCAAGGCATTCATCGAACCACCGAAGCTAAATGCACTACGTATTTGCGCGAAAAGCGGGAAGTCGTAGGCCGAGTGACCTGTTGCTGATAAATAAGGTGCAAGGAAGTTATCATACTCACTAGAGCCTGCACCGCCCGTGGTAATTATTTCTCCGAAAACATGCACGCCGTTTTTTATATTGCTGTCGAACACCGCGTTGATATGGTAGTTGGTCATGTGCTTTGCAGCATCAACGCGGAAACCGGTTACACCCATGTCTTTTAACGCCTGAAGATACGCTTTTTGCTGCGCTACTACCCAATTATTGGGGTCTAGGTCGGGCAAGCCAGGATCTGGCGCGGCGCCGCATAATCTATTGTACTGAACATCGCCCACGTCGCTGTAGTTACTAATGCACTTAGGACCACCTTGATCATACGTACCGTGGAAGTCACCACCGCCAAAAAGGCCGCTACTTATATCACCAAATAATGTGATGCCATTGTAGTATCCCTGATTTGATGAGTATTGCTGTAGTACTTCACTTCCGGGGTAGTTTAAGTCTGAACGTTTCCATGCTTCGTTCGCCATATGATTAAAGACAATATCCGCATAGGTCTCTACACCTTTGGCATTTAATGCATTAACCATCGCTTGAAAGTCAGCAGTGTCACCAAGTGGGTTATCAATAACTCGATAGTCCTGTGGTTGATATCGCGCCCACCACTGGTCACCTGTCGATTTATAAGCAGGCGAAACAAGTACTTTGGTGTAACCAAGATCCGCAATTTCCTGGGCTTTTGCGGCTACGTCGTCGTAGGTCCAGTTAAATGCGTGTAGTATAACGTCGGCATAGCTTTGATAACTTAATGTACTCAGTGCTGCGCCTATTAGAACGCCTGCCGCATGTTTCTTCATCTTCATAGTGTGTCCTATTTTATGTGGGAGCGAGATAAAAGATGAAAGTAATGCTTACATTATGTTTACAAATAATGAGCATCATGCATACGTATTCAATTCACCTTTAATTTTAAATTAAAGGAAAGGTGAACAATCAAGATGCGCAGGGAAGGGAGTACAGTTAGTTATTGCAATTGGGTTAGCGGCTCTTAGTTGCGCAGCACTGTTTGAATTTTTTGTTGCTACCGCAAACACAAGGTAGGTTTCTCCCGTATTTAATTTTGCCGCAGTCGTCGTGTAATACGCCGTCGTGATAACGCCACTTACCGTCTTCAACACTAAAATTAGACGTTTCGTGAAGCTGATACATGCTTTTATTCTCAAAATAGTAAGCAGTGAATTCAACAATGGCATTATTGGGTTTGGTGATGGGTTTGGAGATGGGTTTGGAGATGGGTTTGGAGATGGGCTTTAAATTAGTCTTAGAGATTGGCTCGGCGTTGGTTTGCGCTTCGACTTTAGCGTCAGCATGTACAGAACAGTCTATCGAACTATCTTCAGTACTACTGACCGAGTTACCTACCAAGCTATCTACGGAGTTATCTACGGAGCTAGCCGCTAGAGTGGGGTGTACTTTAAGTGCGAACCATGTCGCACCTTGTGCGCTTTGCGCCAAATCCTCTACAGAAAGACCCTGCTGCTTTTCTTTGGTGTAGGTTTCAAGAATATATTGATAATGCGCTGTAGCGTAGGCTGAAAAACGGGAGCGCATAAGTTGCTCTGCAGAACTAGGGTGTTTATCACCCTTAATAAAAGGCTCGCAGCATTCGTCGAAGGATTTTGATGAGCAACAGTAACAGCGCATAAGACAACTCGCAGTTTAAGAGTAAAACAAAGCGCTACAGTATAAGTATAAGTTGCGTGAGCCCCAACTTTTTTAAACGTAAATGTTGCCGATATTCAAAGATTCCTTGGCGGTCCATGCCAAAGGGTACATGTCAGAGATTCCACGCCAAAGAGCTGTATGAAAATAAATATTTAAGCTTTGATTACGCACCGCTACTCAGGCAAACGTAAAATGTAAGCATAAACAGGCTTTGTATTACCAAGGACCTAATGCTACGTTTTGTTCGTCATTAATACTGTTAACACGTACATTCACTAGGCTGACAGAATAAAGCTCACACAGCTTTCTGATCATTTCACTGTCGGTTGGTTGAAGGTCTAAATCAATGTTTTCCACATACAGTGTTTTACACTGGCCTCCTGTAATCAGCTTACTGATCCATTCAGGCATTTTTCTTTTTCAGGTTTTTGAATACGGATAGCGTGATCTACAGTTTTCGAAAACGACACCGTATTTGAAAGCAGATAATTCCAACCTTTGTCATTATTTCCTTTTCCATTACCTTGTTTTTCGCTAGGAAACCCTTCTATCGGCAAAGGTAGTTGAACAACATTTGAAACCGAAGCGCGTAAAGCATTGAATCGTGAAACTGAAGATGTGTTCATAGTAAAACCTTTTATGCATTTGCCCTTAAGTTCATAAATCGAACTTCAGGAATATTGTTATTGATTGATACTGGCTGCTTATACAGTGTGTATGTGTATACAGTATTCTCAAAGGAGGACTTTGGCAAGTATTTAGTTGTACTTTTTTCACACAAATTGGTGTTTTCTCAGTAACTACATAAAAGATAATGGTTTTTTTGTGCTATCGAATTCTGAAGGAAGTATTCATACTCCGATTAAGGTAAGATGCGCGCCAATTTTACATAGAAAACTACTGTATAAAGCTGGAGGAGCGTTGAGCGCATTAATACATTTAGGCTACTTGGGGATGTTCTTATCGGCATTTTTGGCAGCCACTATATTGCCTTTTAGTTCTGAAATCGTGCTTAGTGCTTTATACAGTAGTGGGTTGAACTGGGTGTTGTTGCTTGTTGTTGCTTCGTTAGGAAATGTACTCGGCTCGGTGGTTAATTATGCGTTGGGCTTCAAGTTCGGAAAAGAAATTGCGACCGATAAGTTAAAAGTGAGCGAAGCGGCGTTTAACCGTGCAAGTTACACCTTTACAAAGTGGGGGAAGTGGAGCTTGTTTTTATGCTGGGTACCTATTATTGGCGACCCTATTACTTTAGTAGCAGGTGTACTTAGAAGCCCGTTTTGGTTTTTTATTCTCGCGGTAACGCTTAGCAAAACAGCGCGTTATGCTGCGTTGCTGTACGTGCTTGTTTAAAAGGTTTTCGACTTTAGTTTTCTCACGCCACTGCGTTTTTGTCTCTCGACTTCTTTTGGCTTTTCTTCTGATACGTCACATACCACTGCTTCATTCTTGGGCTCATCAATATTAGTCCAACCATCCAATACCAAATGGGCTCTTGCCAAAACGTCTTCTGCGACCAGCTGAAATGAAGTAGTGCAAGAGGCAGGATCAAGTAAATGCTGTTATGAAGCTTCTGCCACTTTTTTCCCATGTTGCGCTGGATACGCTTAAACGATGTAGCAGTGAGAGCTAAAAGAAGAAGTAACGCTGCCATGCCAACAATGATGTAAGGCCTGTTTACTATCTCGCTAGCCACTAGTGCCATATCAAGCTGGAGTTCAAACACAATGTAAGTGAGCAGGTGTGCAAAGGCGTACACAAAGGTGTATACGCCAATCATACGTCTGAATTGCATCGGTTCTGGGCTTGGTAGCCATTTAGCAAGTGGGCTAAGAGTAAGCGTTAGTAAAAGAAAGTGAATTGCCCAGGTTCCAGTCTCATTGATGAGCGTGTTTACAGGGTCTGGACCAAGCTGATCGGTTACCCCTGCAAAAAACAACCAGGCGATATAGCCCAATGCGAAAAGGTGAATAAGACCTTTTAGGCTGCGGCGTTGCCAAACAGAGAGTCGAAATGGTTTTTTTCTTAACGGCATTAAATGAACAACTTAATAATAATGTTTAATAGCTTCGGTCATGAGATATTGGTTAGAAGGGCTAGCTATTTACTCGTCGCCCTATAAAACGTACCAACTAGTAATAACGGGATAAGTCCATATCTTTGTATAGCGGCGCGACTTCGCTGTAACCGTTGAACATTTGGGTGTCGATGCGATTTCTGGCGAGTAGCCCACCTGTGGTTATTCTGCGCTCGCTGGCTTGGCTCCACCTTGGGTGCGACACGTTTGGATTCACATTGGCGTAAAAGCCATACTCGTTGGCAGCCAGTCGATTCCATGTGGTAGGCGGCTTCTTGTCGGTAAGGCGAATTCTCACAATAGACTTAATGCTCTTAAAACCATACTTCCACGGTACAACAAGCCTGATAGGCGCGCCGTTTTGAGGTGGCAAGGTCTTCCCGTAAAGACCAACCGACATGAGCGTTAACGGGTGCATGGCTTCGTCAAGACGCAAACCCTCTACATAAGGGTAATCAATACCACCACCGGTAAAGCGGCTTCGTTGACCGGGCATTTGCTCAGGGTCATGTAAAGTTTCAAATGCTACATATTTGGCTGACATTAATGGCTCGGCTTGTTTTAACAACGCCCCTAACTCAAACCCAATCCAAGGCACCACCATCGACCATGCTTCCACACAGCGCAAGCGGTAAATGCGTTCTTCAAGGGGAAAACGCTTTGTTAAGGCATCGTGATCAAGCTCAATGGGGTTTTTAACCATCCCGTCAACTTTTAACGTCCATGGATTAGTTTGAAATTCAGTCGCATTTTTGGCTGGTGCATCTTTAGACGTGCCAAACTCATAGAAGTTGTTGTAGCTGGTCACTTTATCTTCAGGCGTTCGGGTTTCCGTTATTTGAAACTTAGGGGGCTGACTAAACTCCAGCGCCTTTCCCTTAAACGCTGCCTTCTCTTCTTCATCTTCCCAAAACCAACCGGCAGCGCCTGCCGACTTCGCCAACAGCGTAGACGCTCCCACAAAGCCCATAGATTTGAGCAATGAACGGCGATTCATATAAACGCCTTCATTGGTTACGTCGTTATCAGTTAATTTTACTGAGGGTTTAAATGGTTTTGGCATTACGTCACCTAAATTATGATAAGACTATGAGAAATGGTCGTCACTTTGCCCAGTACATTTAGCTACGTTAATGTAACGAGTAAGTTCAACATAATAAAAAAGACCGAGAGTACGGTCTTTTCATTTCAATTAATTTGGAAAAACAAAACAATCTACATATGCAGACTATCTTGAATACCGCCTTGTTTAGGTGAAAAGATATTACTGTATAGGCGAGATGCGAATTCATCGGTCATACCCGATATATAGTCAGCGAGAACGCGCATACCATTGCCGCTCTCACAGGCCTTACGCCAGCGAACTTGGGTGTTTTCGGGAAGTAAGCGGTCAGGATCTGATGCAAAGGCTTCAAAAAGCTCCATAACCACCAGCTGTCCTTTGTATTCAAGAAGCTGCACATCGGGGCGGCGTATTACTTTGTTAAACACAAAGCGTTTGAAAAGCTCCAAGGCTTGTGCAAAATGTTCAGGCATTACGGCGTTGAACGCCAGTAACGGGTGAGCGAAATCCTCAACGCCTTTTATTTCAATAGCTGTAATAAAGCTATTTACCAGCGCGCCTATGGCATTTTTTCTTTCGTGATGTGCAGCGCTAAATAGCTTATTGGTTAGCACTTCTATATTGTCTGACAGCCACGGTACATCTAGCGCTTTTAGAGGCGTTGTTACATCTTCGACAAAGTGATGCATGTCGACCATATCCATTACAATGGCATCTTCTAAGTCGTGAATGCCATAGGCGATATCGTCAGACAGCTCCATAATTGAGCAGTCGAACGACTTGAATTGCGTTTTACTGTGGGTATTCGGTTTTGCAGTAAACTGCATAAACGCATCTTTATCTTCATTGCTAAATGGCGCAAGTAGCCAGTCGAACAGGGGCTCATCGCAGCGAAACAGACCTTTTGGCGGATGCCAGTCGTGGGCCTTCACCTGACGAAGTGAAACAGGGCGCTCGGGCGTAGGTCCTTTACTATGAAGGGCATCGATAAAATTCGGATATTTAACCAAGCCTAACACGCTTCTTCTGCATAAATTCATGCCGTGTTCGGCGGTATAGGGCTCTAGCTGAGTGATGATCCTAAAAGTTTGTCCGTTTCCTTCAAACCCGCCGTATTGGTGCATCATGTAATTAAGCGCAATTTCACCACCATGGCCGAATGGGGGATGACCAATATCGTGAGCCAAGCAGAGGGTTTCGATTAACGTAGGATCAAGCGCTAACGTCGAGGCAATATCTGGAAATTTCACCCAAAGTTGGGCAGTAATACCGGTGCCAATTTGGGCGGCTTCTAGAGAGTGGGTTAGTCGAGTGCGATAGAAGTCGCTCAGCCCCACACCGAGCACCTGGGTTTTTGCCTGCAATCTACGAAAGGCAGCGCTGTGAAGAACGCGCGCTTTATCACGTTGATATGGATTGCGATGATCGCCGTCTCTTGTTTCGCTACGGGGTAAACGACGCTCGTGTAATGCTAATTCCCAATCGCTTGTTGCCAAAAAAACCTCGCTGCCTTGCTGTGTATGCTACTTCTTTTCGTCAGTATAGTGATTTAAGCGCTGTTAATCGCCTCGCTCACATATCGTCTTGCGTAATTTCATCAAGACTTAAAGAAAAGCTTGGTACGTAACGCGTTAAGAAGTAGTCCACCTCTTCAGAATGATATTCTTTAAGGGTTTTATCTAATCGTTTCTTAGCCAGCTTAAACTCTTGGTTACCAGCAGCTAATTCTTCAAGCGTTTTTAGGTAAGCGCAAAGTACGTCTGCTGCTTTCACAATAAAAGCTTCTTCTTCACTATGGTAGTGATGATCAATAAGCGCCGCATAGTCTTCTCGAAATGCCTCTGGTGCCATTTCAATTAGCTTGTTCTCTGCAATTTTTTCGATCTTTTTATATTCTTCTTTAATCGCAGGGTTAAAATATTTCACTGGGGTAGGGAGGTCTCCGGTGAGTACCTCCGACACGTCGTGAAATATTGCCATGGTAGCAATACGATCAGGGTTTAGTGTGCCGCCAAAAAACTTATTTTTTATTAAAGCAAGTGCGTGGGCAACCATGGCCACCTGCAAACTGTGCTCCTGCACATTTTCTGTGCGCACGTTGTGCATTAGCGGCCAGCGATTAATAAGCTTTAAGCGCGCCAGGTGCGCAAAAAAGTGACTTTTATCAGACACATTACGCCCCTTGCTTATACGTTCTAAAGAAGTTGCCAATACGATGCAGAGCAGGCACCAATACATCGCTGTGCGGTAAAAATACTAATCGGAAATACGTGCCTTCAGTAAGGTTAAACGCGCGACCATGTACCAGCAGAATTTTTTCAGAGCTTAATAAGTCCAGCACCATTTGTTCGTCGTTTTGAATGTTAAATTTCTTCTCATCCACTTTAGCGAAACAATACATGGCACCTTTAGGTTTAACGCACGAAATACCGTCAATGCCGTTTAGCATATCTGTAGTCACGTCGCGCTGAATGCGAAGACGCCCGTTTTCTTTCACCAAGTCGTCAATGCTTTGATAGCCGCCTAACGCAGTTTGAATAGCACTTTGACACGGTACGTTAGCGCACATCCGCATGGAAGACAGAATATTAAGCCCTTCAATATAGTCAGACGCTAATCGCTTATTGCCGCTGACAACTAGCCAACCTGAACGAAAGCCCGCCACACGGTAGTTTTTGCTCAAGCCGCCAAAGGTAACAAAAAACACATCGTCAGCCAGTGAAGCAATACTGGTGTGCTTTGCTTCATCGTAAAGAATTTTGTCGTAAATCTCGTCGCTAAATACAACAAGTCCGTGTTCGCGGGCGACTTCAACTACTTCTTGCAACAGGGCTTTGTCGTAAACTGCGCCGGTTGGGTTGTTAGGGTTGATCAGTACGATCGCGCGAGTTTTACTGGTGATTTTACTTTTTATGTCGTCAATATCTGGGAACCAGCCTGCTTGCTCGTCGCAGCGATAATGAACGGGTGAACCTGACGAGAGGCTAACTGCTGCTGTCCAAAGCGGGTAGTCAGGGCTTGGAATAAGCACTTCATCGCCATGATTAAGTAGCGCCTGCATTGCCATCATAATTAACTCAGATACGCCGTTACCAATATAAACGTCATCTACACGGATGTCTTTAATGTTGCGCTGCTGGTAGTACTGCATCACGGCCACACGGGCAGCATAAATTCCTGTCGAGTCTGAATATCCTTGAGACGTAGGCAGGTTATGAATAACGTCTTTTACGATATCGTCAGGGGCTTCAAATCCAAATGGGGCAGGGTTACCGATATTCAGCTTTAATATGCGGTGTCCTTCGTCTTCCATTTTGCGTGCTTGCGCAGCGATTGGGCCTCTAATGTCGTAACAAACGTTATCTAATTTATGTGAGCGAGATACAGTTTTCATGGTCTATCTGGTTGATTTACATACCTTGAGATTATCGCAATACAAAGCCATATGCGATGGCCTTTTTGCAGTATTTCTGCTTTAAGCACTACTTTTTTCACCAAGTGGCTATTTATTGACCACATAACGAGATGAATGATCCGCTTGTCACTTAAGTATAAAATTTATGTTAATAGCTTGTGAACTTTTCATTCAGCGCCTATCGTAGTAGTAAGGCGTGTATAAAAAACGCGTTAGTAACAAACAGGCTAACAAGCAGAGGTGATAAGAATATGTCGCACCATTTCAAAGAAACACCAGAGAATGCAATCACGCAAAGTGGTATAGCACGCGTTATTCCCTGTAAAGAATTAGACGTTGGCGACCCTATAAAATGGTTGTCATTGGCATTACGAGACGCTATGCGCGCACCAGGTCTCACATTGTTTTATGGCGTTCTTTTCGCGGTTATTCCGTGGTTCATTATGTACTTGGTTGAAATGACAGGTTGGCACTTAGTTATTTTACCCGCCATTGTTTGCTTTATGTTGGTAGGTCCATTTCTGGCTGCTGGTCTTTATGATGTGAGCTGGGAAATGGAAAAAGGCCACAAGCCCACGCTACGCCACTCTTTACGCGCAATGCGCCGAAATGCATTTAACGAGTGGGGCTTTGCCATACTGCTTATGGTGATGATGATATTCTGGTTGCGTGTTGCATCGCTAATCCACGCGCTTTATCCGCCTTACATAGAAAACGACTTAGAAAGCTTGTTACCGTTTTTAGCGCTAGGCACAATTGTTGGTGCGGGTTTTACATTGGCTATGCTTTTCATTACGGCGTTTACCCAACCAATTTTGATGGAACGCAAAGTTGACCTTGCTACCGCCGTATTAACCAGCGTTAACGCAGTATGGCTTAATAAGGTGCCCATGCTTATTTGGGGGGCGATCATCTTTACCACCGTTGCGATTGGTTACGTAACCGGGTTTATTGGTTTTATCGTGTTAATGCCTATAATCGGCTACGCGTCATGGCATGCTTATATTGATGCCATTGAAACTAAGCGCGAACGCAAATATGAGTAATCGCTCACGCTTTCTGTAATTTAATTACGGAAATGGTGAGGTTTTCTGTACATCAGATGCGCTTTATCATTATATATTTTGTTAAAATTACAGTTTTAAGGCCCCAAAAGGGGCCTTTTTATACTTAAGTCTTATATTTCTTTCTTCCTACAAGTTCCATCGCTAGATATATTAGTAATATGTAATCTAAATTAAACTCGATAAAACAGTGATTTAGCCTAGTAACAATGGTGTAACAAACTGATTTACCACACATTTACCCCCATTACACAATCATTCAACAGAAAAGTTTTGATTCTTGATGCATAAATAAATGGCGTTGAGCGAATTGTTGATTGTTCAGCTTTGTTCAACCAAAAACTAAGAGTTTGCCACAAACTTGATTAAAGCCTTTATCTACACATTGAGGAATTAAACATGAAACCAGTTAAATCGAAACTAGCCAACGCGGTAAAAGTGCTAGCTGTAACTGCAACCGTAGCATTTAGCGTTAACGCAACTGCCGCAGCACCACAAAAAGACATTCGCTTCGTTGGTGAAACCCAGTTTGCAGGTTTTTGTAAAGCAATAATCAACGATGATGTAAGAGTTCTTCGTTCTAGCCTTTCACGTAACGTGGGTCGTATTGGCGCTAGCCAACGTGAAGTATTGCGCATGGTAACGTCTGAAGAAGGCCTAACATGTAATGGAAGCAGCCTTATCAAGTTTTCTGAAGAGCGTCACGCAGATGCGGTACACGAATACTTAACGTCGCGTAGCTAAGGCGTTGATTGCGGTTACGATAAATCCAGAAAAAGCGGGCTAGCTTGCACTCATCGTCAATCACGTTGACGTAAATGGTGAAAACTAGACCCGCTTTTTGTCTTACTTTTTGCTTTAAAATGCGCCTTAATTAGCGATTTTAATATACGTGGCTACACGCGCTTTACTGGTTTTAAACAAACGTTGGGTTTTAAACCTAAGCTTTAGTAGCAACACGTAAGCAAGTGGTACTAAGAACAAGCTGGTTAGTGTTGAGAACACCAGCCCACCAATGATTGCAATGGCCATTGGCGAGTAGGGAGGGCCGTCGCCGCCAATTCGAGTACTCCCCATCGCAAGTGGAATAAGCCCTAGAACTGTAGTGGCTACTGTCATCAGAATAGGCCTGATACGTGTCATACACCCTTCAATTACTGCGTCATACAGCGACAGACCTTCATTGATGAGCTGATTAATTCTGTCTACCAATACGATGCCATTGTTAACCACAATACCCATCAGAATCAGCATGCCAATCATCCCCATGATAGACATAGATGTGCCTGTAACCATGAATGCCCAAAAAACACCTGTAAAGGAAAACAGTAGTGACGTAATTACAGATGTTGGAAGAATTAGCGATTCAAACAGCGCGGCCATCACAACGTATATCATGCAAAGCGCTAATAGCATATTCATTTGCATTACGGCATTGGCTTCATCCTGGCGAGAGAAGCTACCGTCTAGCGTCCACTTATAGCCTGTCGGCAATTCGATATTAGCTAATGCTTTTTCTATGCGTTCACGAGCTTGTTCGGTGGTGGTTTCACCCTCTAGATTTGCACCAATAGCTAGCGCTGTTTGACGATAGTTGCGGTTAATTTGCGAAAGCTGTGGCACCACAGTGAAATCTGCAATCATGTTCAGCGTTACCGATTGACCCTGCGTAAACCCAATATTGATGTTCTTAAGTTCGCTTAGCGAGGCTTGAATATCGCTGCCAAACTTAAGCTGCACCGCCACTTCTCCGGCGTCACCATAGCGGAATGTACGTAAATTACTGCCGCGTAGTGCCGTAGAGATAAGTTTAGCCACATCGTTTACTTGTATGCCAAAGCGGTTTGCTTTCTCTCTGTCTATGCGTATTTGAACCTCATCACGGGTAGATCCCGTGTCGGCTTTTACATCTTCCAACCCATCTATGGTGGAAAGAATAGGAATGATTTGCTCTGAAATAGTGAGCAAGGTTTCTGAAGATTCCCCCAACAGCGTTACTCTAACGCCACCACCGTTGCCGCTATCCCACTGGAAAGAGGGGCGAGCACGCACAAATGAAGGCATGTTTTCACGAATATCCTCCTTGATTTTTCCTACACTTACGGGCAATTCATCATTAAGCGTGATACCACTTACCGCATGGCCGGCAGTAAAATAGGTATACACCTGCTTAATATGAAAGCGTTCTTGGTTTTCATAAAGATATGCTTCCATTTTATCGACTGTTTTTTCCACTTCTTCTAGAGTGAAGTTTTGCGTCACATGGTAATTAAGCCAAATACGCTCTTGGTTGTCGTTACCCTCATCGTCAGACGTAACCACCTGCATAGGCACAAAGGTCGACGCGAGAATAAGCAGAGCAATAACACAAGTTACGCCCTGGTGTTTCAACATCCAGTTAAGCGCACGACCATAGCCTTTTATGTAGGACGGTGTTTTAGGCGTTTTTACAACAGGGATCTTTACCTTAGTTGTCAGCAAGGGAATAAGTGTTTTAGCAATGAAAAGCGACGCGAACAGAGATATACAGATAGCCACAGCAACGTGCTCTAGGAAAATAGTCACGTCTATTTTTACCCCAATAATATTAGGTAAAAACACTATTGCCGTGGTTGCAGTTCCGGCAATGACTGCAAGACTGACTTTGTTTACACCAATCTGGGTGGCTCGCTTAATGTCTCCCTCTTGTTGGCGTTCTTGAAATACGCTTTCAGTGATCACCACGGCGTTGTCTACCAGCATACCTACCGCTAGCATGAGGCCCATTAACGATAAGATGTTGAGTGTATAACCTAATAGATACATCACACCTAAGGTAATACAAATTGAGAATGGTACAGAAAGCACCACGATTAAGGTGGTGGTAAGCTGGCGCAAGAATAAGTACAGCACAATAACTGAAAGTAACGCACCTAAAAGGCCAGCGTTTAGCAAATCGCTCAGCGACGAAGTTACGCTTTTCGCGGTGTCGTCCATTACAAATAAACTAATGCCTGTAAACTCAGGGTCTTCCTTGGCTTTTTCGATAACTTTCATTACCGCGTCGGAAACTTCTACAAGATTGCTGCCCGATTCGCGAAATACGTTAAAGCCTACCGCAAAGGTGCGATCTAAATGACGTCCTTCGTTGCGTTGAGGGAGCTCGTAAGTCACGCTGGCAATATCAGACAAGCGAACGCTGCGAGTAACCCACATATTTTTAAAATCGTTTACATCGGTAAATTCGCCAGCTGGGTTAACCAGAATTTTTTCACCGTTATTGTACATGTAGCCCGCGGTTAGCGAGAAGTTTGCGTTTAGAAGCTGCTGCTCTAAGCGTGTACCGTCTATTTGGTAGGCCGCCATTTTCTTAGGATCTAAGCGAATAGTAATTTGACGCTTCATGGTGCCGTATAGCTCAACTTTCGATACACCCGGAACTCGCTCTAGCGGACGCTTAAGGTTGCGTTCTAGCAAGTCGTAGGCATTTGATAAGTCGCGGTCGCTCGATACGCGAAGCTGAAATATAGGCATATCGTTGGTGTTAAATTTATACACCATGATCCGCTCTATATCGTCAGGAAGTTCGTGGCGAATAGCGTCAATCTTCTCCCGCGCTTCAATACTTTTGGCTTTAAGGTTTTCATCCCAATCGAACTCTACTATGACCTCAGCCATGTTGTCGTACGACCGTGCCCTTAATCGCTTTATCCCCGACATGGTAGCAACAGCTTCTTCAACCGGACGGGTGATCATGGTTTCAATCTCAACAGGCGTTGCATCAGGGTAGGGGATCTGCACTACCATTTCTGGAATATCAATCCCAGGGAACTTTTCAAGGGGTAATAAGCGGCCAGATACAATACCGAACAGCAACATAGACAAAAACAGCATTCCGATGGTAACGGGCTTATTTAACGCAAAGCGTGCAAGCGAGGCGCCTATACCTGCAATTTTTGAAAGGTGCGGCTGTGAAGCTATATCTGTCTCGCGTTGATTCGGTTCACCTATTTGGCGCTTTTCAGTATGGGGTTCAGAACTGTTATTAGCGTTGTGAGAAGGTGTACTCATAGTACACCTCCTTTCGACATCGCTCCTTCGTCACTAAAGCCCGCATTAGTGTTAACAGACGTTTTCTGCGCAACGTTTTTCTTCACGTCGAACAGGCTGTAAAGCACTGGCAGTAAAATGAGGGTGAGCAAGCTTGCAAACAGAAGGCCGTAAATAACAGTGATGGCCATTGGCGTGCGAATTTCAGCACCTTCACCAAAACCAAACGCCATAGGCAATAAACCTAGTACCGTAGTAAGTGTGGTCATCACAATAGGGCGCAGGCGGGTCTTTGCAGCATCTAGAATAGCGGTGTCTTTATCTACTCCTTGACGGCGTAACTGATTTATACGGTCAACTAATACAATAGCGTTGTTTACTACAATACCGCACAGCATAATCAAACCGATAAATACCACCACGTTTAGCGGCGTATTGGTAAGCCACAATCCATACACAGAACCCGCGCCAGCTAGCGGCACTGCGAATAAAATAAGCAGAGGGTGCAGCAGCGACTCAAACTGAGACGCCATAACCAAATACACCATAAACACGGCAAGTGCTAGGGCAAACTGTAGCGAACGGAAGCTGCTTTGCATGTCTTCACTTTGTCCAGTTACTGTTGCACTTAAAGATAGAGGAAGTTGGGTTTCATCAATGACTTTATTAGCAACGGCAACTGCTTCATCAAGCTTACCCTTGGCTAAATTTGCAGATACCAGCGCTACACGCTGCTGTCCAACGCGGGTGATTTCGCTAGGACCTACACTCATGTACACGTCTGCAACTGCACTTAATGGAATAGGTTGCGCAGAGCCTGGATTAACAACAATGGCGCGCACGCTGGCGATGTCATCTCGCTGGTTTTCTTGGGTTCTTACTAGCACATCTACCTTTCTGTCTTCAACACTATACTGTGTAGCGACACGGCCACCTACTTTGGCCGCAATAAGCTGAGAAACGGTTGATGCATCAAGCTCAAGGCGAGCAAGTTTGGCGTGATGGAAGGCTATTTTAAGCTCTGGGTTTCCGTCACGAATGCTGGTCGTTACGTCTGCAAAATTATTAAAACTGGCTAGTTTGGTCGCAATGGCGTCGCCATACTGTTGTAGTTGATTAAGGTCGTAACCCGCAATTTCAATTTGAATAGGCGATGCAAAGCTAAAAAGCTCAGGCTCTGAAAACGTTGCCTGAACCTGAGGTTTAAAGGCTAGGTAATCACGAAGGGCACGCTTTACCGCGTCCATATCGGCAGCTGTCGCCGAAGGCTGCATGACAATGTTTAAGCGGCCCCAATGATCGCCACCCTGATTAGGCGCGGCGCTTATAAGGCTACCCGTACCAGACATGGCATAGGTGCGAAGCACCTTGGTTTCGCCGCCATCATTGTTATTTACTGCAACCGCAGCAAGCTCGCTGATAATAGCGTCGGTACGCGCTAGTGGCGAGCCCGCAGGGAGGGTAACTTCTACCGAAAATTCTCCTTGTGACAGGGTAGGAATAAGTTCCATACCTAGTTTTGGTACAAGCATTATCGCGCCAGCAGCAAGAATAAAGGCAGTAGCTAACACCAGCGCTTTGGCTTTAAGACTTACGCGCAGCAGTTTTTCATAAGCAGAAGCGAGAAGGTCAAACCCTTTGTTAAATACCCAGATAAGTGGTTTAAAGGCAACGCTCAGTAATTTGCTGACGATATGCCAAGCGCCAATCACCAAGGTGACCAAAGCTGCAGGTAAAAATACAAAGATAAGTCTGAATACCCAACGAACTGGCAGGGTAACGTAATACATAACTTTGCCAAACGTCGACGTAGGAGGGGTAGGCGCTGGTGTAGTAAACACATCTTCGTGGTCTAGCTGTTGCTTTTTCTTCTTATGTGCCATCGCAGGGATAAGTGTGAGCGCAACAACAAGCGATGCTGCCAAAGCGAACGACACGGTTAACGCTTGATCTTTAAACAGCTGACCTGCAATACCTTCTACAAATATTAGCGGCACAAACACGGCCATAGTGGTCAGTGTCGAAGCCACAATTGCGCCAGAGACTTCTTTTGTGCCTTCACTGGCGGCAGATGCCTCAGTGTCTGTGGCTTCTGCCGTCGTTTTTTCATTAGCTATAGCGTTATCACTCCCAGCCACTTTTAATTTTTTATGGCGATCGATATTTTCAAGCACAACAATGCTGTTATCTACTAATAATCCAACAGCCAGCGCGATACCACCTAAGCTCATCATGTTTAAGCTTATGTCGTTGGCATACATTAGATTAAAGGTAGCAATTACTGATACCGGAATAGAAACCGAGATAATAACGGTAGCCCAGAAGTCTTTAAGAAAAAGGTACAGCACTAACATGGCTAAAATACCGCCCATCACTGCCGCTGACTTCACGTTGTCTATGGCTTGCTTGATGAACACACTTTGATCGTAAATTTCGCTAAGCGTGTAGTTAGAAGGCAGGTTGTTGTTGACCTCATTTAACCGGTTAGCCACTTTTTGCGCAACGTTAACCGCATTAGCATCGCCTTCTTTATAAATGGCAATTTCAATGCCTTCATTGCCGTTAAAGCGCGTTACCACATCACGGTCTTTATACGCACTTTCTACCGTGGCAATATCTTTAAGCTGGATGTTTTTGCCTTCAAAACGACCAATAAACAGGTTTTCTATATCGCTAAGCGTTTCAAACTGATTGAGGGTTCTGACCAAAAACGCCTGGGCTGCGTTATCAATTCGACCGCCCGCCGCGTTAATGTTTTCAGCACTTACCCGGTCAATAATACGGGTAATAGGAATAGACAGCTGACTGGCTTTCTGCTGGTCGATAAGAATGTGTATCTCGTTTTCTAAACCACCGCCAACGCGCACGGCTGCCACACCTTCTACCGACTCTAAAGCTCGTTTTACCTGCTGTTCGGCATATAAACGTAATCGCTTCATTTGCGCTACGCTTAAACCTGACGTATCGCTTTGTGCCGTCAGCCCCAGTTTAATTACCGGGTCTAGACTTGGGTTAAAACGAAGGAGTCTTGGTTTTTCTATATCAAGGGGAAGTTGTAATACATCAAGTTTCTCGCGCACTTCTAAGCTCGCGAAATCCATATCAGTACCCCATGCAAATGAAAGCACTACGTCAGACTGGCCTGCACGCGATGTGGACGTGACTTTACGTACGCCTTTTACTACGCCAATGGCTTCTTCAATGGGCTTTGAAACCAGTTGTTCGACTTCGCCTGGCGCTGCACCGTCGTAGTCAGTACGAATGGTGAGAGTAGGGTAAGATAAGTCAGGCAGTAGGTTAACCGACAGTCTGCCTAACGACACCATACCAAATAGCAATACGGCAAAAGTGAACATACTAACGGCAACAGGGCGCTTTACAGCAATATCTACAATACGCATTGTGTGAGTTCCTTGTTGGGCCGAATTAGCTGTTAACTACTTCAACAGGGGCGCTGTCTTTCAAGTTTTGGTGGCCTGCGGTAACCACTTCTTCATTACCGTTTAAACCATTAATAACTTCAACGACTTCGTTGTTTTCAAAACCTGTAGAAATATCAACTTTTTTAACTTTGCCGTTGTCGACAACGAATACACTATGATTATTATCGATGGTAACTAGCGCTCTACGAGGCAACAACGTGGCGTTAGCATGTGTTGCGTACTCAAGTGACACATCGGTAAACATGCCGGCTTTAAGTTTGTTGTCTTCGTTCGGTACTTTTAAGGTTACTTTGAACGTGCCTGTGGTCGCATCGATGACCGGGCTTATACGTTCAACACTCGCGGTGATACTTCTGTCGCCTAAAGCCGCCACGGTAAGCATTGCACCTTGTCCAATCACTACGTTAGGTAGCTCATTTTCAGGCAGATACACAATGCCTTGAAGATTACGTTGCTGAACGATATGGAACATTCTCTCCCGTTGGAACGATTCAGTCAGGTTGCCTACTTTGGCATTCCTTTCCGCAATGTATCCATCAATTGGGGCTGTGATCGTTGCTTCTTTCAAATCAAGTTCAGCCAAGCGTACAGATGCTTTTGCTGATTCAAATTGCGAAGTGAGCTTGTCGTAAGTGTCATCGCTGATAAGCTTTTTAGAATAGACTTTGTTGACCTTTTCTAGTTCGCTTTCAATACCAGCTAAATCAGCCAAAGCTTTTGATAAGTTCAGCTCATAGCGGCGTTTATCAAGCTGTGCCAGTACCTGGCCTTTTTCAACATAATCACCTTCTTCTACGAAGATTTCTTCGATAATTCCAGATGCTCGCGCAACCACAAATGCTTCTTCACGGGCTTCTAAAATAGCGGTTGTATCGTAAGTGGACGTAATGTCGCCAGTAACAATGGTTTGGGTTTCAACGGGAATAGCAAAAACGGTTTCTTCAACTTCGGTGGCGTTGGCTTGGTCGTTAATGGCATCAGCATCAGAACATGCTGTCATCGAGAGAGTGAGGGCAATAATACCGCTTCCAACAAGTAATTTGAGTGATGTTGGCGAAAACGGTAATAAAGAATGTGATGGTGACAAAGAGGTGTTGCTGTGCGTTGTAGTTTCCATGGTCAATAACCCTAACGTAATTGTCGTTATATAATAATGACCATATACAGCAGCTAATATGCCAAAGATGTTAACTAATGTTAATTGTTAATTATTTCAATAATTTACGAGTGTAACAAACAGTTTCAACGAAAAAGCCAACCCAAACGGTTGGCCTTTTCTACTAATGCTTAGCGAGAATCGCTAAAAAGAGGTTGGTTCTACTATAGTTTATTAAACCAAAGTATAGCTTGTAGTGATCTCAACATTACCCGTTAGCATTAGCATGACGGAACAGTATTTTTCTGCAGAAAGCTGCACAGCGCGAGCAAGGGCCTTTTCACTAATGCCTTCACCTGACACCGTGTAATGCGCGTGAATTTTAGTAAATACACGAGGCGGCTCTTCAGCGCGTTCAGCTTCTAATTCACAGTTACAGGCTTCAATGTTAAAGCGCCCTTTTTTAAGAATATCTACAACGTCAATACTTGAACATGCACCAACTGCCAACAGCACTGACTCCATTGGAGATACGGCCTTACCGCTGCCGTCCATCACCGTTTTGTAACCGCTGTCTGTAGTTCCTGTAAAAGTTAAATCTTGATCCCAAGAAACACGTGCTTTCATTGTTTGTCCTAATGTCATAAAAATAAAAAGGAAGCTGCAAGACAGGCCAGTTTAGCGCTTCAATACAGCTGTGACATGTGCGTTTATTTGTTAAGGCGAACTGCATCTGGGCTAAGCGTGATTTTCTTTTGCTTATATAACGCCCCTAACGCTTTTTTATACGCGGCTTTACTCACGTTGAAATGAGAGTAAATGGCTTCTGGCGCACTCTTATCTGTTAGCGTAGAAATGCCGCCGTGAGCTTCTAAGTCGTCCAAAATGGCTTGTTGAAGTGCATCACGGCCTCCTTTGTCTACGCGCTGA
Organism: Alteromonas sp. KUL17; assembly: GCF_006538305.1. NCBI lineage: Bacteria > Pseudomonadati > Pseudomonadota > Gammaproteobacteria > Alteromonadales > Alteromonadaceae > Alteromonas > Alteromonas sp. KUL17. The sequence goes on along the minus strand of NZ_BJKJ01000012.1, from coordinate 28,968 downwards.
AGGGCTACGTCCACTTTGCCGTCGTCTCGAATTGTTTTAATTACCCCTTCAGTAGCTTGCCCGACTTTAAGTGGCTTAAAGGCATCGCTATGGAAAATAAGACCTAAGCTTTTTTCATTGATAACGACCTTAAAACCTAAATCAGTTTTGGCATAAACCAAGCATTGCACTGTGTCGCCCTCGTTGAGATAGGCGCTACTTTCCTTTAGAAAATAGTGGAGCTTGGTAGCACCTAAAATACGCTGGGTTTTATCATCAAAAAAGGCGTGAACAACATAGTACATACCTGGATTAACAGGTTGGGCCTGGTAGTCGTTGGGCATTAAAAGGTCGTTGTCTAAACCCCAGTCGAAAAATGCACCAAAGTTAGTGGCAGATACTGCTTTAAGTACCTTAGTTTCACCAACTTGAATCAAAGGTTTCTTCATGGTGGCGTAGAGATCGCCGCGCTGATCTGTGGCTACAAATACGTCTACCTGCTGGCCTTCGGTAAGCGAAGTTTCTACTTCGTCAATCGCAAGCGTAACAGTTTGTAGCTCTTCAGCATCATCTATTTTTATTACGCTGTCGTTTTCGTCGTTGTTTTCGACAAGTGGCGCTAAAGCGTAGCCAAAAGGGTATTGGGCTACCACGCGTAATGTATTAATTTTTCCAATATTTATCATCAGCACTGACTTTTTAAAAAGAACAGGTAACATGATACTGGAATGAGGGTAAGAGCTAAACCATTATGAAGTTAAATTGCGATTTAGGTGAAAGTTTCGGCGCGTGGTCAATGCCGGTGGAATCGGCCATTATGGCAGAAATTGATCAGGCCAACATTGCATGTGGTTTTCATGCGGGTGATCCATTAGTGATGAAGCAGGCTATTCTGTCAGCTAAACAACATGACGTGGTCATTGGTGCCCATCCCGCCTATCCAGACCTACAGGGATTTGGCCGCAGAAGTATGGCGATTGCCGCCGATGAACTTAGCGCTATGATTCAATATCAAGTAAGCGCGTTAAGTGGAATGGCAAAAATTTGCGGAGCTAAAGTGAGCTATGTGAAACCTCATGGTGCGCTTTACAACGATATGATGAAAGATACAGCTGTCATGCGCACAGTCATGCAAAGCATAGCGGAAATAAATATGCAGTCTTCAGATTCGCCCCTTGCGTTAATGGTACAGGCTACGTCGCACAATGTAGCGCTTAAAGACGCTGCTCAAGAGTGGGGGCTGCCGTTGTATTTTGAAGCGTTTTCAGACAGGCGTTATACCGACGAAGGTTTACTGCAATCTCGCTTGACCGAAGGTGCCGTGTTAAGCGAGAGCGACGCATTGCTTCAAGCTAAACAACTTATATCATCGGGAACAGTAACGACTGCTTCGGGAGCAACACTTGCAATAGAAGCGGATTCTCTGTGTGTACATGGTGATACTAAAGGGGCGGTGAATATTGCAAAGAAAATCAGAACATTTCTATAAACCTGCCTCATAAAAAACACATTTTACAAGAACAATACAAGAGGCTGTTACCCATTGTTGTGCTGAGAGTGGTATATCTAAAACTAAGTACTCAGAACCAAGCACTGACAGCCGTTTAAATAACAAGGACAGTAGATGCAAGCTTTCGGTCGCATTAAGCGAATAGTTACAGCAAGTGCAGACGCCATTATTCTGTACTTTGATGGCGCAAACCTGGACGACGCGAATAATGCCTGTCATCACATGCTGGCAGCGATAGATAGCAAAAAGGGAAGCGATTCGTGGGCTTGGCTGCGTGAGTGTGTGCCTTCCTATGACAGCCTGTTGATTATTTTTGATATGGCATTAATTGATAGCCACGGTGTATACCGTGCCATAAGTAATTTAAGCGCTGAAGACATGAGCCTGCAATCATTCTCTTTGCAAGCAAAAGAGAATGAAAGTAGCGCCATGATTGAAATTCCTGTTTGGTACGGTGCGCCTAATGCAAGTGATTTAAGTGTAGTGAGTAAGAAAACGTCACTGTCTATTGAAGAGATTATCGAATTGCACACTAGCACGACTTATAAAGTATACGCAGTGGGTTTTTCTCCGGGCTTTGCCTATATGGGTGATATACCAGAAGCGCTCAAATGTGCGCGACTAGGCACACCGCGCAAACGCGTACCTAAAGGTGCGGTTGCAATCGCTGACAGGCAAACTGCTGTTTACCCCAGTGAATCACCTGGAGGATGGAATTTATTGGGGCTTACGGCATTCGACATGCTCATTCATAAAAATGAGCAAAGTGAAGCGCGGTTAAAAGCAGGTGATGTGGTTAGGTTTGTTTCAGTTACTGAACAGGAATATAGAGCAGGATTGCAGGTTGAGCGATGAGAATTGAAGTACTCAGTAAAGGATTGTTTAGCCTTATCATAGATAACGGACGGGTAGGGCGACAACGGGATGGATTTTGTGAATCAGGCCCTATGGATAGTAACGCCTATGATTGGGCCAATTTTCTAGCCTTCAATTTAGACGGTACGCCATGCTTCGAAGCGATTGGTGAAATGCGATTACGGGTTGATGAAGATTGTATTATTGCGGTAACTGGCAGGGAGCCCTCACTCGATGTAGATGGAAACGTTAAAGCAACATACCAGAGCCAACATGTACCGGCAGGTGCAACTATTACGTTTGGCAGCGCTCTACTTGGTAGCAAAGCCTATTTGGCAATAGGTGGAAATTGGCATGTGCCAAAAGCGGTAGGGAGTGCATGTACGGTAGTACGCGAACAACTTGGTGGGTTGGATGGTAAGGGATGCGCGTTAAAAGATGGCGATTGCATCGACATTTCAGCTAACAGCAGAATTAAAAGCACCGCTAGAATGCGCACTCTCTCGCGGCAGCACATAGACAACTATGGTTTTTTAGAGTCTATTCGGGTTATTCCCGGGTATCAGTTTTCGAGTTTTAGCGCTGTTGCTTTACGCACGTTTGAAACAAGCAGCTATACGGTTTCATCGGCTATCGATCGCATGGGCTTTAGGTTGACCGGTGAATCAGTTACAGCCGATATAGAAAACATGCGCTCAGAGGCAATTCATTTAGGTGCAATTCAAGTTCCCGGCGACGGGCAGCCTATTGTAATGATGCGCGACAGACAAACATTAGGGGGTTATCCAAAACTTGGCTGTGTAAGCCCCTGTGATATAAGTCGCTTGGCCCAAGCCGTGCCAGGCGAAAAAGTGAATTTTGTTTTTCAACATGAAGAAGAAGCAAGGGCAGACTGGCTACTGATGACAAGTAGGCGTCGCCGACTACAAGGAGAAATATTGTGACGATTGCGTTTTTAAACGGTGAGTATTTGCCTCTTTCTGAGGCTAAAATTTCTCCGATGGACAGAGGCTTCCTTTTTGGTGATGGTATTTATGAAGTCATTCCAACGTATTCTGGTAGCGCAGTAGGCTTCAAGGGGCACACTTCGCGTATGGCGCAAGGCCTTAAAGCTATTGAAATCGCTAACCCTTATTCAGCAGAAGAATGGCAAGACATTTTGACCAGCTTGGTCGAAAAAAACAAAGCATTTATAGAAAGCGGAAACATTGGTGTTTATTTCCACGTAAGCCGTGGCACCGATACAAAACGTTTTCATGCATACCCTAAGAATATAGCATCTACGGTATTCGGGTTTGCTTTTGAAATAGCGCCACCACAGCCCACAGAAAAATCTGAAGCAAGGCCTTTCAAAGTTGCGCTTCAACAGGATAAAAGGTGGCAACGCTGCCATATCAAATCCACATCCTTGTTAGGCAATGTAATGCACTATCAAGCAGGTGTTGACGCAGGCGTTAACGAAACTATTTTGTACAACAGCGAAGGTATGATAACCGAGGCAAGTTCATGCAACGTGTTTATGGTGAAAGACGGATGTATATCTACGCCCCCCTTAAACCATGAACTTCTTCCCGGTATTACTCGCGCCATTGCAATTGAAGCATTTAAACAGGCAGGCCTGGTTGTTACAGAAACTTGGTTTAGCAAAGATGAGTTGCTGGAGGCAGATGAAGTATGGTTAACCTCTTCAAGCAAAGAAGTTGCCCCGGTAGTTGAAGTAGACGGAAAACCTATTGGCACAGGGGAAGTGGGTGACGTGTGGGAGAAAGCAATTAAGGCTTACCACGCATATAAGTTTAAAGCGTAACGAAAAAAGGCCCGCTTAAAGCGGGCCTTTTGCTAGAATAAAACTGTTACTTATTCAGGTAAGTTGTCGCAGTTACCGTCTGTACACTCACCGTATAAGTAAAGGCTGTGATGCGTTAGCTTCATCTTGTGTTGCTTTGCAATCATCTCTTGGCGTTCTTCGATAATGTCATCTTCAAACTCAATGACCTTGCCACACTTCAAACACACAAGGTGGTCGTGGTGATCTTTGTGACTGATTTCAAATACAGATTTTCCACCTTCGAAATGGTGGCGATTAAGAATGCCTGCATCATCAAATTGGTTTAACACGCGGTACACGGTAGCAAGACCAATTTCTTCACCCTGTTCGATAAGGATTTTGTAAACGTCTTCAGCGCTGATGTGTTGGTTTTCTGGCTCTTGCAGAATTTGTAAAATTTTAAGGCGAGGCAGAGTGACTTTTAGCCCTGCTTTTTTCAATTCTTTATTTTGATCCATTACAACCTACTAAGAACGAGTGAATAAGTATTTGGTGGTTATTATAGGTAAGTTGAAACAATTTAAAAGCAAAACCGTGGAAACTTTGTTTTCTCGCTGAAAATTTATCCATTGCACTGGTGCGATAAAAATTGTTACTTCGATACAGCCCGCATGGTGTCTGGCCTGACCAGATTGTAAGTGTAAGATTTATCTAACAAATGTGCAAAATAAATAAAACTTTTGATGCATTGAATTAACATCCTGTTAAACTAAACTTAAAAAGGCGATACAACCCTTTTTATTTTTTGGCATGGTTTTTTTGGTGGAAGTGCCCATGCAGTTAACAATTATAAATAAAATCACGTTAGGCTTTGGCTTATTCGGCTGCTTATTATTACTTACCAGTATTCTTTCCTATTTTGGTCTTAGCGGAATAAAAGATTCTGCACAAGACGTTGTAGAGCAAAAGATGCCAGTTCAGACCAGCATGGTAAAAGTAAAGACTGAGATCCTATCTTTATCAGTGATTACTGCCAACGGATATCATGTCGAAAATAGAGAAGAGCTGGTCGCAAACAAAGAGACGTTTGATACTTTATCTTCCGCATTCTCTGACGACTTGTCTCGTTTAAACTCACTTATGCCAAATAACGCGGTAGCCAGTAACGCTGTCGACGTTAGTCTAGCCTACGTTAATAGTAGTAACGACATGTATACCGCTATCAACGAGCGAATGAATATCGAGAAGGCTCTTGCTGCACAGCTTGAAAAAGTCTTAATGACGGCTGATGAGGCTAGTGCGTTAATGCTAGATCTTTCCTATTTAGAGGGAAATAACCCCAGCATTGAAACGCTAATTGGTGCGGGCACTGCAATAGACAATAAATTGCTCACAATGAATGATTCATTCATTGAACTGGCTGAAACCGATAACGCTACGCAAAGTGCCAATATTATTGAAGATTTAGAATACCAATTGAGTAATTTGCAGGTAGATAAAGACTATGTAAATCGCTTGGCCACAGGGGTAGATGATGGCGGTACGATAGCTTCTTTTAACGAACAGTATGGTTTACTGATGGAAGCGGTAAACGGCACAAATGGATTAATTGCTTTGCAGCGACAAAAACTTTCTGAAGTAGACAAAGCGGCGAAAGCTCAGAAGGAAGCAAAAGAAGCGTTAGAAACCGCACTTGCCGACATTAATACTTTGTTTGACGCTGTCCAGAAGCAATCTCTTGATGGGCAGAACGCCATTCTTGAATCTGTTCAGGCCAACCTTGTGCGCAATATCATTGTCGCGGCACTGGGCTTGGTTGCTGCAATATTTTTAGCGGTTATTGTAACCCGTAGTATTTCCAAGCCCCTTGGCCGTATCAATAAAGGCTTAAGTCAGCTAAGTAAAGGGGATTTAAGCACCAAATTGCCTCAAGAGGGCAATGACGAGTTTTCTGCCCTTTCCGCAAAAGTGAACAGCCTAACCGATAGTTTACGAGAGCTAGTGGGCAATATATTAGAGCAAGAAAAACGCCTTATAGACATTACAAAAGAAAGCGTAGAGCTGGGTAATAAGAGCTTATCTGAGGTAGACAAGCAACGTGAGCAAGTAACGGTAACGTCTACGAATACAAAACACGTACAGGAAAAAAGCCGCAGCAACCTCGCCCAAATTAATGAAGCAATGGACGCCCTACGCGATATAACAAAGCAAAGTACAGACATTGGTCAATTGGTACAAAAAAGCAGTCAGCAGGTGGGTAATCAAGCCAAACAGGCGGAGTCTTCGGCGCAGATCATTAATCGTTTGGACGACAACTCTCGCAATATTGGCAGTATCTTAGACGTGATTAAAACGATTGCAGAGCAAACCAACTTGTTAGCATTGAATGCAGCCATTGAAGCTGCAAGAGCTGGTGAACAAGGTAGAGGCTTTGCGGTTGTTGCGGATGAAGTGCGAACGCTAGCTAACCGCACCCATGACTCTACGGAAGAAATTGAGCAGATGATTGGGAACTTACAAAAAGATGCTGCGCAGGCAGTAAAAGCGATTAATGCAGGGCGCGAACAAGCGCAAGAAGGGGTGGAAATTACCCAGCAAGTATCTCAACAAGTAGAGAGTATTAGAGAAATCATTGAGCGGTTAAGCGATATTAACGAACACATTGTGGCCGATACCGAACAACAAGATGTTTTACTTGGTGATGTTGCGAAAAGTTTGAACCGCATAGTTGCACTAGCCGACTCCAGTGCGCAAAGCACGCGCCAGTCGAACGAGTCGACAATGTTGTTGGACGCGCAAACTGAGAGCTTGAGAAAAGCAGTAGAGCGGTTTCACCTGTAATCGCTGAATTAGCGTAACTGACAGCAGGCGCTGCTGATTAAATATTAAAAAAAACCGCTCATCAGAGCGGTTTTTTGTATTCTTTTTCGCAGTTGTGCTTAAGCAAGTTCGGCCAAGCAAAGTTCATCGTGAATTTGCTTACACCACGCTTTAACGCGCGAGTCAGTTAGTTCTGGTTGACGGTCTTCGTCAATACCCAAGCCAACAAAGTGATTGTCGTCAGCCATGCCTTTAGACGCTTCAAAGTCGTAGCCTTCAGTTGACCATTGACCTACTAAAATCGCACCTTTGGCTTCAACGATGTCACGTACCATGCCCATCGCGTCTAGGAAGTACTCTGCATAGTCTTCCTGGTCTCCACAACCAAAAATAGCAACTAGCTTGTCGTTGAAGTCAATTTGCTCTAGTTCAGGAAAGAAATCATCCCAATCGCATTGCGCTTCACCGTAGTACCACGTAGGGATACCAAAGATAAGCAAATCAAATTCAGCGATGTCTTCTTTACTGCTCTTGGCAATGTCTTTAACATCAATTAGCTGTTTACCCAATTCCTTCTGGATCATTTTCGCAACATGTTCGGTATTACCCGTGTCACTTCCGAAAAATAGGCCAACGCTTGCCATATCTAACCTCTATTAATCGTTACTAATTAAACGCCTGTGCTTAGCCAAAACCATTCAATAATGCCCTTCGCAAGAAACCCTAATGCGCCTAAACCTAGCACACCGTACGTTACCACTCGTCCAATAAGTGGCACATTGTTCTTACGCAGTACATCGTGTACAGCAAAACCCATCAATCCAAAAAGGATAGATAAGCCGCCATACAGCATGATGGACTCAATGAGTTCGTAATTTTCTGCAAGCATAGTGTTGTTACTTAAAAAAATCTGGCGCAACTATATCACAGTATATACGCCTGTAAGAGCCTAAAACGTTCAAAAATAGGTAATAATAGTCATTCTCATCTTAAATGATGATGAAAATCCTTCTTTAAGACGATTTATTGAGCGTTCTTTCTACAACGGCGTTAAAGACCGCTGGCTTTTCTGCATGTAACCAGTGGCCAGTACCTTCTATTACATGTGCTTTAGCCTTGGGGAAATAACGCGTTATTTCATCGCGATAGGCTGGCGTAATATAATCAGACTCACTGCCCTTGATGAATAAGGTTACGCCATCAAATGTTTGATTTGTTTGTTCCCAATCAATAATGTGAGAATAACTGGCAATTAATCCATCGACATTAAAACGCCATTTCCAATCGCCATTTTCATCTTGATATAGGCTCTTCAATAAGAATTGTCGAACGCCTGGCTCTTTCACATGTTTAACCATTTCTTTTTCAGCATCTTTTCTACTTTGAATTGCATTTAAAGGAACGGCCTTGAGCCCATCAAATACGGATTGGTGGCTATGGTCGTAAGATACTGGTGCAATATCGGCGACAATGAGGTGAGAAACAACGTCGCCGTGGTTTAAGGCTAATCTCATGGCTACTTTGCCGCCTAATGAGTGGCCTAAAACCGCGCTTTCTCTAATATTAAGCGATTGCATAATCTCGAACACCCCATTTGCAGCATCGTCGACAGAAAATGAAGATGTCCACGGGGATTCACCGTGGTCAGGCAGGTCAATGCTGATCACATTGTAATTAGACTCAAAGTGGCGCTTAATGCTGGCTAAATTATCGGCATTTCCAAATAGTCCATGAATGAGAATCAGCCAGGGAGAGGTAGAAGCGCATTCCGAAAGTTTGTAGTTCAACTTCACAATATACTTATCCGTTTCTGAACATGCTGTTCAAACAAAATAAGGCCTGTAAAAACAGGCCTTGTTTAATTCACAATTTCAATTAATTAATGGCGTAATCGTCGAGTGACTTACCGCTATCTAGCGCTTCTTTATAAACGCGAGGCATGCGTCCTATACCTGTCCAAAGGTGTTCTTCACCCTTGCTATCAACAAGCTTGTATTTAACCGGACGTTTTTTGCCAACCTTTTTGTTTTTTCTACATTTAATGCCTGTAGATCTTCAACATTTAAACCCGCTTCTTCCATTTGCTTTTTAATAGCAGCGAGCTTCTCTAATTTTTCTTTCTCAAGCTTTTCTTGTTCTACTAATTTTCTTTCTTTTCTCAATTATACCGCTAAGTTTTTCTTGAACTTGTTCAAGTTCTTCAATGCTTAATTCCTTAACAGCACCTTGTAAACGTCTTCCATGGGTTAAAATATCTAAAAAATCGCTCATTAATTAACCTTAATACGTTGTACTTAATTTCTATTGGATAATAAATAAAAGTAGCACAAAAAAAAAGCGAGCCAAGCTCGCTTTTTAAAAATATCCGTTAAATAGCAAATTAATACTTTAAATTACATGTTAGGGTAATTTGGACCGCCGGCACCTTCCGGAACTACCCATTTAATATTTTGACTTGGGTCTTTTATGTCACAGGTTTTACAGTGAACACAGTTTTGTGCATTAATTTGGAAACGTTTTTCACCTTCTTCTTCAATTACTTCATATACCCCGGCAGGGCAGTAACGCTGTGCTGGCTCTGCAAATTTAGGTAAATTAACCTGCAAAGGAATAGACGGATCTTTTAATTTTAAGTGGCAAGGCTGGTCTTCTTCGTGATTTGTATTAGATAGAAATACAGAAGACAATTTATCAAAGCTTAACACGCCATCTGGCTTAGGATATGAAATCTCTTTTGCATCTTTCGCTTCTTTAAGCTGTGCGTAGTCTTTATGTTCGTCTTTCATGGTGAAAAACAAATTACCATTAAAGATATTTTGCTCTAGCGTGTTAAATGCGCCACCCCAGAAATTTCCGAGTTTGTGGATAGCGGGGCCAAAGTTACGAGAGCGGAACAATTCGTCGTATAGCCACGATGATTTAAATTTCTCTGTAAAGCTTGTTAACTCTTTTACTGGTGCCTCAGCATTTTCTGAAATGGCTTCAAAAATACTCTCTGCTGCAAGCATGCCCGACTTCATGGCCGTGTGATTACCTTTAATTTTGGCAAAGTTTAGCGTTCCGGCTTCACAGCCGACGAGTAAACCACCTGGGAAGGTCATTTTAGGCAACGAGTTAAACCCACCTTTAGCGATAGCTCTTGCGCCATAAGAGACACGTTTACCGCCTTCAAGGTACTGTTTAAATACGGGGTGGTGCTTTAAGCGTTGAAATTCATCAAACGGGCTTAGGTATGGATTGTCGTAGTTTAGGTCTACGATTAGCCCAACGAACACTTGGTTATCTTCAGCGTGGTACAAATAGCTACCGCCTGTTGCATCGTCAAGTGGCCAGCCGGCACTGTGAACCACAAGTCCTGGCTGGTGCTTAGATGGGTCTATATCCCAAATTTCTTTAAAGCCAATGGCATAATGTTGCGGTGAACTGTCTTCGTCCAGCTTAAAGTGCGAAATGAGGTCTTTCCCTAAGTGACCGCGACAGCCTTCTGCAAACACTGTGTATTTAGCGCGTAGCTCCATACCTGGCATGTAGCCGTCTTTAGGTTCCCCGTTTTCACCCACGCCCATGTCGCCGGTAAGTACACCGCCAACACTGCCATCTTCATTGTAAATAACTTCAGAGGCCGCAAAGCCAGGGAATACTTCAACACCTAGTTGTTCAGCTTGTTCTGCCAACCAGCGACACACATTACCCATAGACACAATATAGTTGCCATCGTTGTGCATGGTTTTCGGGGTAATAGCGTTTGGTAACTTTTTCGCTGAAGTCTCATCATTAAGTAGGTAAATGTGGTCTTCAGTTACGGGTGTATTGAGAGGTGCGCCTTTTTCTTTCCAATCAGGGAAAAGTTCGTTTAGTGAGCGCGGCTCAAAAACGGCACCAGAAAGAATGTGTGCACCTACCTCGGAGCCTTTTTCGACCACACAAACCATTAGCTCTTGGTCTTTTTCATTTGCAAGCTGCATAAGCTTACAAGCCGTTGATAATCCAGCTGGGCCGGCACCGACGATGACTACGTCAAACTCCATCGATTCTCGTTCCACGGGAGGCTCCTTATGTTTGTATTTTTATAATGCACTATTGATGAAACAAATAATGCTTTGTGTCAAAAACATGTAAATTAATTGTCGTTTTGCAAGGTAATGCAGGTTGACGTTTACGTCAACAGTAAGTACATTGCAAAGCAGTTTACGTTAACGTTAACTGGCAGTGTATTATAACTGCTCGTAAACGTGGTGTTAACGGCGTTTTAAGGCTAGCCTTTAAAAAACGTACGTTCCACGGATTCTTTTTTAACGTAGAGCACATTGTTAAAGTTTCAAAAAGCGTGGTGAAGTAATACGTTTTTAATTATTAATAGTTAATTATTAATGAAACGTAATAGACACCGACGAACTCAACAATTGAGGTAAATATGAAAATACTCGTACCGGTCAAACGCGCGATCGACTACAACGTTAAGGTAAGAGTGAAGGCCGATGAGTCTGGCGTAGATCTTACCAACGCAAAAATGGCCATTAACCCTTTTTGCGAAATTGCTGTTGAAGAAGCCGTTCGATTAAAAGAAAAAGGTGTGGCCACTGAAATCGTTGTTGTTTCAATTGGTGATAAGAGCTGCCAAGAACAAATACGTACAGCACTAGCCCTAGGTGCTGACCGTGGTATTCAAATCGATACCGACCAAAATCTTGATTCACTTCAAGTGGCGAAGCTGTTATCTAAAGTAGTTGAAGAAGAGCAACCACAGCTTGTTATTCTTGGTAAGCAGAGTATCGACTCTGATAATAACCAAACGGGACAGATGCTTGCAGCACTTTCTGGTATGCCGCAGGGGACTTTTGCGTCAGAAGTCGTTGTTGACGGCGAAAAAGTAAATGTAACCCGTGAAATTGACGGCGGTCTTCAAACTGTTGCACTTTCGCTTCCAGCGGTAGTAACTACAGATCTTCGCTTGAACGAGCCGCGCTATGCATCGCTTCCTAATATCATGAAAGCAAAACGCAAACCGTTAGACGTTAAAGCGGCTGCGGATTTTGGTGTTTCACTTGACTCAAACGTTAAGGTGCTAAAAGTGACGCCTCCGCCTCAGCGCGAGGGTGGCATTAAAGTGGCAGATGTTGCTGAGTTGGTAGACAAGTTAAAAAATGAAGCAAAGGTGATCTCATGAGCGTACTCGTATATGCAGAACACGATAATGCAAGCTTAAAGACTGAAACGCATAAGCTTGTGAATGCCGCGCAGAAAATGGGTGGCGATATTCACGTGCTAGTCGCAGGTGAAGGTTGCCAAGCAGTAGCTGAAGCTGCGGCGCAAATTGATGGTGTTGCAAAAGTACTTGTTGCTGACAATGCTGCTTACAAGCATCAGCTTGCTGAGAATACGGCTGATCTAGTAGTAGAACTTGCTGCTGACTACAGCCACATTGTTGCTGCTGCAACCACTACAGGTAAGAACTTCATGCCTCGCGTAGCGGCTTTATTAGACGTAGCGCAAATCTCTGACATCATTGGTGTAGAGAGTGAAGACACGTTTGTACGCCCAATTTACGCAGGTAACGCTATTGCTACCGTACAATCATCTGACGCGAAGAAGGTCATTACTGTACGAGCTGCATCATTTGATGCTGCAACAACAGGCGGCAGCGCAGAAGTTGCAGCAGTGGACGTTGTAAAAGGCAGTGATAAGTCTGATTTCGTATCGGCAGAGCTGACTGAGTCTGAGCGACCTGAATTAACTGCAGCAGAAGTGGTAATTTCAGGTGGCCGTGGTATGCAAAACGGTGACAACTTCAAGCTTCTTGAGGGCATTGCTGACAAGCTAGGTGCTGCTATTGGTGCATCACGCGCCGCAGTAGATGCTGGGTTCGTTCCGAATGATATGCAGGTAGGTCAAACAGGTAAAATTGTTGCGCCTCAGCTTTATATCGCGGTAGGTATCTCGGGCGCTATTCAACACCTTGCAGGTATGAAAGACTCTAAAGTCATTGTTGCTATCAACAAAGATGAGGAAGCGCCAATTTTCCAGGTTGCAGACTACGGGTTAGTATGCGACTTGTTTGATGTACTTCCAGAGCTGGAAAATTCGTTGTAAATCGAATTTTAAGGTTTAGCAAAATGAAGATAAAGGCTGCGTATACGCAGCCTTTTTTGTAGGGAATCGTTATAAAATACCTAGAGTAGTTACGGGTATGTTTTTTAATGGAACAATAATTTAAACGCGCACCACTGAGTTGTCTTCTATGCTCACAGGTGAGGGAATATAAGCATCTGCTTCCCAATCGTTTTCCCATTTTTCACCATCAATGAGATAGCGAAACTGGTACTCGTGATCCTTCTCTAAATCCACCGTTAACGTGAAGTCTCCACTTTTCAGTTTCTTCATCGTTAGTGGCTGTGATTTCCAGTCAGTAAAGTCACCACACAACGCTGCTTCTTTGGCGTCTTGCGCCGCTTCCGCATTTAGTCGAAATGTCACTTTGCACAGAGGTTTTGATTTAAGGTATTGTTTCTTAAGACTCATAATGTGTTTTCCCTTCAACGTAGCGAAATCATTCCCGAGGCTACTTCGCATTAAAGACTAAGCTCAAATAACAACCGCCGGTTAACTCATAACCAATGAGTGATTAAATAATCAACGAAAATCTGATAATTATCAATCTTACTTTGTATTCTTTTGATAATTTTTTATATTAGGGCGGCTGATTTTTATGTGTATTTTAAAAACAATTAACAGACACAAAATTTAACAATCTTAGGTGGGCACAATAACCACAAATCAGTACACTAGTGTTGAAACAATAATAATAGATTTTCGTGGGTTATCAGGTGGTATGTGAAAGTGCAATACATCGTTGCGTCCGTTTCACTCGCGTGGATTTCCTTCGTTCCTAGGGATAGTAAATGAAAAACTCCATCTTGATGAAAAGTGGCATTCCACTAATCATAGTTTTGGTCGCGTTTATCGCCGCGACAATCATGATCAAATCACGTAAGCCACCAGAGCAAGTACCCGTGGAAATTCCTGCATTTTTGGTTGAAGCGAAAGAAGCAACAGCAGAGGCCGTGAGCTTTATCGTAAAATCTCAGGGTAACGTTGTTCCACGAAATAAAACTGCGTTAAGTGCGCAGGTCAGTGGCCAAGTAGTGAGTTTGTCTGATGTATTTATAGCTGGCGGTACGTTCAAAAAAGGGGATGTGCTGGCAACACTTGAACAAGATGATTATCGCACGGATCTTAAGCTTGCAGAGGCTGAATTAGCTCAAGCGCAAGCAGCGCTTCAAGAAGAAATAGCTCGCGGCAAAGTAGCAGAGCAAGAATGGCGATCGGTAAGTAGCGTTGCACCGCCTGAGTTGGGTTTACGTAAGCCGCAACTGGCAAAAGAACAAGCAAACGTTAAAGCTGCAGAAGCCAAACTAGAGCGCGCAAAACGCAACTTGGCAAGAACGCAAATTACAGCCCCTTATAATGGCATTGTGGTTGAACGTAATATTGACCTGGGTCAGTTTGTATCGACGGGCGCAGTACTTGGTACCGTTTACTCCACCGATACTGCAGAAGTCAGGCTGCCTATTACTGACAGCGACTTAATGTTTATCAATATTGCAGGACAATCCAATGACGGCGCTCCGGTTTCGTTAACGGCCTCTGTGGGCGGTGTGAAACGTACTTGGGAAGGTAAACTGGTGCGTTCAGAAGGTATCTTAGATACGGGCAGCCGAGTAGTATATGCCATTGTAGAAGTACAAGATCCTTACAATCTGAAATCTTCACATAATGCCCCCCTTCGTTTTGGTCAGTTTGTAGAAGCAGAAATCACGTCTCGTCAGAATGAAGAATTGGTGGTGTTGCCTCGTAGCATTTTACGTTTAGACAATACCGTACTGACTGTTAACGACAATCGTGAGATTGAAATAAAGCCTGTTGAGGTTGCGCGTACTACCGCTAAAGAAGTGTTTATTCGTTCTGGTATTGAGCATGGAAGCCTGGTAGTGAGAAGTGCCGTACCAAACCCGTATAATGGCATGAAAGTTCGTCTACCAGGTGATGAGCCAGTGCTATCTGATGCCGCTGAATCGGATGCTAGCGAAGATAACGATAAAGTAGAGAGCACGTCCACGGAAGGTGATAGCGAATGAGCCGTATTGATACCAATAAGGGGCTTATTGCCTGGTTCGCGCGTAACAGCGTAGCTGCAAACCTTCTGATGTGGTTGCTTGTAGTTGGCGGATTATTTGGTGCCTTCAGTATTCAGAAGCAAGTATTTCCCAATTTCGAGATAGACGTTATTAACGTTCGCGTACCGTATTTAGGGGCCGCACCTCAGGAAGTAGAAGAGGGCGTACTGCTTAAAATTGAAGAGTCAATTAAAGACCTAGAGGGTATTAAGCAGCTTAATTCCACAGCAGTTGAAGGTATGGGTACGGTAAGTATTCAGGTGGAAGAAGACTATGATGTTCAATCTTTACTTGATGAAGTAAAAGTACAAGTCGACGCTATTCCGAGCTTCCCCGCAGACACTGAAAAGCCCGTTATTTACCGTCAAAAAATACAACAAGACGTAATTTGGCTCTCGGTTTACGGCGAAGCGTCTGAACGGGAGTTAAAAGAGTTTGCCAAAGATTTGCGCGACGACATTGCTAACCTACCTGGTATTTCAAGTGTTCAAGTTGTTGGGGCAAGGGACTATGAGATTTCCGTTGAGCTTTCGGAAGTTGATTTGCAAAAATACAACCTTACATTCGCCGATGTCGTTGCTCGTTTAAGTCAAACCAGCGTCGACTTACCTGGCGGCTCAATTCGCACTGAAAATGGCGATATTCTGCTTAGAACAAAAGGGCAAGCCTATACAGGCTGGGATTTCTCGCAGATTGTTTTAGTAACAAACGGTAACGGCACGCGCGTGACATTAGGTGATGTGGCGTATATCAACGATGGTTTTATTGAAAATAACCAATATGCGCTATTCGACGATAAACCCGCTGTTAGTTTGCGAGTGCGTGCGGTAGGTGATCAAAACGCATTAGAAATCTCTGAGCAAGTTAATACCTATATTGAGAGTCAGAAATCGGAATTTCCGGCGCATATTACAGCTGATACGTGGGGCGACAGTTCGTTCTACTTAGCTGACCGACTCAACATGATGCTGGAAAACATGTTCTTCGGCGCGCTGCTGGTTTTCTTGGTACTTTCTTTGTTTTTAAAAATTAAGCTCGCGTTTTGGGTCATTGTGGGCTTGCCGGTTTGTTTTCTTGGCACCTTGTTAGTTATGCCGCTAGATATGGTTGGCGTGTCTATCAACATGCTTAGCCTGTTCGCGTTTATTCTTGTGCTGGGTATTGTGGTTGACGACGCCATTATCATGGGGGAATCGGCGTATTCTGAAATAGACAAAAAAGGCCATAGCGCTGAAAACGTGATAGCGGGCGTCAAAAAGGTCGCTATGCCAGCGACATTTGGCGTGTTGACAACCATTGCAGCATTCTCGCCCATGCTGATGGTATCTGGGCCGTTTGGAATTATTTGGAAAACCATCGGTATGGTGGTTATCGTATGCCTTATTTTCTCGCTCATTGAGTCCAAACTAATATTGCCGGCTCACTTGGTACACATGAAGCTTAAGCCTTACGATCCTGAAAAGGCGAATAGATTTCAAAAGTTCCGAGATTTCTTCAGCGAAGGTATTAAGACGTTTATAAACAATAAATACGCGCCATTTTTGGCTACAGCTGTACGAAATCGCTACACCACGGTTGCTGTGTTTATGGCTATGCTGATCCTCACAGTAGGCCTGTTCGGTGGTGGTATTGTACGTTTTGTATTTTTCCCGAATATTCCTAGCGATTTTATGATTGCAAGTTTCGAGCTTGAGCCAGGCTCATCGCTTGAACAGCGTGATAATGTACTGACTACGCTTCGCGAGGCCATGCACCGCATGGACGACAAAGTAGCTGAAGAGTCGGGTGAAAACGTTATAAAGCACGCCATTGCCTTTGATAACGGCAATCTTGGGGGCGAGATTTTCGCAGAGCTCACCAAAGGTGAAACGCGAACGCTGACAGACTTTGAAATTCAAGACATGTGGCGTCAAGAGTTACCAGAAATCCCAGGTGTTAAGTCGTTTAATATTAGCTCTCCGGGTGGCCCTGGTGGTGGTTCAGACCTGAGCTTTGAATTTAGCTCAAGCGATATTAAGGCCCTTCGTTCGATAAGTGATGAACTTAAAGAAGCGTTGGATAAATACGAAGGTGTTACCGACATTAACGACACCTTCTCAGGCGGAAGCGAAGAAATTCAACTCGCGCTGAAACCTCAGGCTGATGCGCTAGGTATTTCTTTGCGTGATTTAGGTCAGCAGGTTCGCTTTGGTTTCTATGGTGCGGAAGTTCAGCGTATCCAGCGTGACGATGAAGAAATCAAAGTGATGGTGCGTTATCCGAAAACGGAACGTAGCTCTATAGAGCACCTTGAAAACATGCGTATCCGCGCGCCAAATGGGCAAGAAATTCCATTTGAGCAGGTGGCGACATTTACAGTTGGTCAGGGCTTTGATTCAATTATTCGTGTCGATGGTAAACGCTCGGTAACCGTAACTGGTGCAGTGGATAAAGCGTTGCTTGACCCGTCAGAAGTAACCAATGATGTGATTGAAAATCTGATGCCGGATCTACTAGCGCGGTATCCCAAGGTGGACTTCCAGCTTCAAGGTAACTCGAAAGAGCAGGCTGACGCTATGATCAGCCTAATGCAGGGGCTTCTATTTGCACTCTTTGCCATTTATACCTTGCTTGCTATTCCGCTTAAATCGTACAGCCAGCCGTTCATCATTATGTCGGTTATACCTTTTGGTATCGTAGGCGCCATTGTGGGGCATTTGGTATTAGGTATGGCGGTAAGCGTACTTTCTATCTGCGGCATAATTGCGTTGTCTGGGGTGGTAGTTAACGACAGCTTGATCATGGTGGATTTCGTTAACCGTGCGCGCAAAGAAGGCATGTCGCTAATGGATGCTGCTATTAGCGCAGGTACTCAGCGTTTCAGAGCAATTATCCTCACCTCACTAACAACGTTTATGGGGCTTATGCCAATTGTTTTTGAGCGCAGTTTACAGGCTCAAGTTGTGATCCCAATGGCTATTTCATTGGCCTTCGGTATTTTGTTCGCCACGGTGATCACCTTGCTGCTTGTCCCAGCGCTGTACCTTATTTTAAATGACCTTAAAAGCGTGTTTAAAGGTCGAAAACATACGCAAGTTACGACAGAAAGCTAAATAGAAAATGCCGGTTGAAACCGGCATTTTTCGTTTAAGGAATAAAAATGAAGAAAAATCTAATATACGCTGCCATAGTAGCGGCATCAGCAGGTTTAACCTTGGCGTGTACAAGCTCGTATACCGAATCTACTAGTTCAGTGCAAGGTGAATCACAAAGCGGCGGCATGCCAAAAGTGTCCGACTATCCAGAAACCAAAACTGTGACTCAGCAAGACAACTATCATGGCACTGTAGTGAGCGACCCATACCGCTGGCTAGAAGAAGAAAAGAGCGAAGAGGTAAGTGCTTGGGTTGAGTCTCAAAACACCCTTGCTCGTCCTTACCTGGCTGAATTGCCCTCTAGAGAAAGATACAAAGAACGTCTAACAGCGCTGTGGGACTACGAAAAATACTCAACGCCATATATGGTAAACGGCAAGCTGTTTTATTCTTATAACGACGGCTTGCAAAACCAATATGTGCTTTATATGGCTGACGGCGTTAACGGTGAGCCTGAAGTACTGATTGACCCAAATACTTTGAGTGAAGATGGCACAGTGTCTATGGCGTCAACTGAACTAAGCCCCAAAGCCTCGTTCTTGGCCTACATGCTTTCTGACGGTGGTACTGACTGGAAAACTATTCACGTTCGTGACACCAGTAAGAAGTCGGATTTAACTGACACTATTAAAGGCATTAAGTTTTCAAATATCGCGTGGTTGCCAGATGAAAGCGGCTTTTTCTATTCACGTTACCCCCAAAATGAAGCTGGTAAGTATGATGATAGCCAAACCGTATCTATCTATTTTCACGCAATAGGTACAGTGCAAAGTGAAGACAAAAAGGTTTTTGCGTTTGACAATAAACCTACATGGAACCCTTATCCTTCGGTTGTTCAAGATGGCAAAACACTGCTCATTTCTGTGTTCGAGGGATATCAGGCGAATGGTGTTTATGCTAAATCGCTGGTAAATGATGACAGTGAGCTCGTTTCGGTTTTCGACAAATGGGATGGCCGTTACGACCTAATTGGCGAGCATGACGACGAGTTATTTTTCACATCTACAGCAAATGCCCCTACAGGTAAGGTTATTAAGGTTGATTTCGATGGTGGCGTTAAAGCAACGAAAACCGTAATTGAAAGTACATCTGATACCTTGTCGAGCGTTTCACTTTTGGGTGAAAAACTTTTTGCTCAGTATCTAAAAGATGTAAAAGGGCAGGTAAGTGTATTTGATTTAAACGGCAAGAAAATAGATGAAATTGCGTTTAATGATATTGGAAGTGTTAGCGGGTTTTACGGAAGCAAAAATGCCGATACAACGTTCTATAAACTTACGGGATTCACAAATCCTGGCCAAGTATTTGCGTACGACGTAAAAAGCGGCGAGTCATCATTATTTAAATCCATCGATACAGGTGTTAATTATGATGACTACGAAACAAAGCAAATTTTTTACACCAGTAAAGATGGAACAAAAGTTCCCATGTTTATCGTGCATAAAAAAGGCTTGAAGCTAGATGGAAATAATAAAACGTTACTGTACGGGTATGGTGGTTTTAATATTTCACTGCTGCCCCGCTATTCAGTATCGCGCATGGTATGGGTAGAGCAGGGCAATGTACTGGCCATAGCTAACTTACGTGGTGGTGGTGAGTATGGGCAACAGTGGCACAAGGCTGGGACTAAGTTAGATAAGCAAAACGTATTTGATGACTTTATCGCCGCGGGCGAGTATTTGGTTGAAAGTGGCTACACCACGCCTGAGAAAATGGGTATCCAAGGTGGCTCGAATGGCGGTTTGCTTGTTGGTGCGACCTTAACACAGCGCCCGGATCTCTTCTCTGCTGCCTTACCTGCAGTCGGCGTGTTAGATATGCTTCGCTATCACACACCTAGTGCAAATGCGCGAGCATGGTCCTCTGATTATGGGTTAAGTGAAAACAAAGACGAATTTGAAGCGCTTTATGCTTATTCGCCACTTCACAACACTAAGCCGGGCACGTGCTACCCAGCTACATTAGTTACTACCGGTGATCACGATGACCGTGTTGTGCCGTGGCACAGCTATAAATTTGCAGCCCAACTACAGGCTGACCAAAGCTGTGATAACCCAGTTCTGCTTCGTGTTGAAACTCGAGCTGGTCACGGTGCGGGTACGCCAACATGGATGCAAATAGAAGGGTATGCCGACCAGTGGGCCTTTTTGGAATCCGCTCTCAACTAGCGCATATATACTGCTATCAAATAGAAGCCGCTTTAAAAAGCGGCTTTTTTGTTTGCATTTTAAACAAATGAACATATACTGTATAAATATCAGTATGGTTTATTTTGAGTCTAATCTTGGTTCGCTAAAAAGCGCAACGTTTAGGAGATAGTTATGCAAACAGGCATTAAAGCGGTTGATCAGCTTATTTCAAAACACGGCATTATGGCAGAATTCGGATCAGACACGTTTCAACGCCGTAGCCGCTTGACTGGGGGCGACGAGCGCGCAAATGGGTTGCCTTTCTGTATGTATCAAAAGGTGGTACATGCCCCTTTGTCTCATCAATTTACCGTGCATCACTTTTATATGCCGGGTAATAAGGGGAAATTAGCGAGCTTTTTGTTTAATGAAAAAGGGCAGTTAATTGAGCAGGTCTACTACCAGAAAGTAGCGCGATGGGTGACGGTGTGTAGGAAATTACAGCAGCTTGTGCAAATGCCTACATCTGATATTCATATGGCGGCGTAACAGATAAAAAAAGCGGTAGCTGAAATACAGCTACCGCTTTGTGTTATGTAATACGTTTTATTAGTAACTCAATAAAAATTTAGTAAAAGCTCTTTCTAAATTCGATACCGAATACGCGAGGTTGGTTATCGATCGCAGTCAAGTTGTTAAAATCGATTGCTCCTCGAAGGTTTTCCTCATCAGTGATGTTTCGACCAAACAAAGCCACAGTGTATTCGTGATCAAAGTTTTCATAACCTAAACGAAGGCCACCTTCAAACTGACCGTCTGTTTGGAACTCAACAGCGTCGTATAGGAAGATGTTTGTTTCACCTTGCCAAGCCCAATCAGTAAATGCGAAGAACTCACCTGAATCGCCCATTGGGATTGAATACCTTGCTGTAAATACAAAAGTTTGCTCTGGCGCTTGAGGGAATGGGTTTCCATCAACAGCAGCAAAACCATCAACAAGCTCATCAGTCACAGTGCATTGACCAGAACCACAAGGCGCTACTAACAAGTTAGGATCATCTATTTCAGTATCGTTGAAGCTATAGCCAGCAGTTAACAAAATGTTATCTGTTGCAAGCCACTTAACGTCAAACTCAAAACCTTTGCCAGTGCCTCTATCAGCATTGATAAGCTGAGTTAGATTGTCAGCACCACCAATTGCAGTAAATTGCATGTCATCGATGCTGTAATAGTAAACTGCACCGTTGAAGCGTAGGGTGTCGTCAAGTAAATCGGCTTTAAAGCCAATTTCAAAAGAGTCCATAACCTCTGATTCAGCTACAGATGGTGCTGAGCCAAATGCTGCATCTCGGCCTTGAATTGAAGGGCCACGGAAACCGTGCGCGTAGCGAGCATAAACGCTTACTTCACTGTTCAGTTTGTGGTTAAGGCTTAAATCACCGCTAATGCGTTGGTCGTCAACCGTGATTGGGTCAAACGGTACAGACGCAGTGCCGTTAGTGTCAAAAAGCTTCTTCTCGTCGTCAGTATAACGGATACCAGCTACAAGTGTAGTCTCGTCGTTAAACTTGTATTCAGCTTGGCCGAATACCGCCCACAGTGAGCTCTCGTGAGTCACTGTAGCGATGGTGAAACCTGGGTCTGTAGTTACGTCGAACTCAGATTCAAACAAGAAAATACCTGTTTGCCAAGTAAAGTCGCCTTTATCACTGCTTGCGAGTCGAATCTCTTGCGTAACCTGCTGAAGGTCATCAAGGAAGTCAGTGGTATCAGAGCCGAATGGAATAAAACCAGGGAACGATGTTACTGGCGTATCACCAACACCATCAAAGTCTGTATCTGCAAGGTAGTCAACAGAGGTGATACCGTCAGGCACCGCGGTTCCTTGAGGAACAATAGCACCACCATCGATGTCACCACGACTGCTTCCGTCAGCTTGCTCGTACGACGTAATTGACGTTAGCGTCATTCCGCCGCTTAAGAAGAAATCTAGCGTTAATGAAAGGCCTTCGTTCGTATATTTTTGACGATTGCCAGCACCACCATCGTAATACACTTTATCGCGATCGTAGTTTTGATTGAACTCGTTAGAGCCAGTAGTAAGTGCATTGCCTCTAAAAATAGTAGATGTGCCGTCAAGATCTCGGCCGTGAACAGAAAGCAATGCAGTCATGTCGAAGCTGGTTGGCTCCCACAATAGTTGACCTCTCCAAGCCAGTTCTTCGTATTCGCCTAGAGCGTCAGATTCGCCAGTGAAACCATTATCGATCCAGTTATCTCTGTTTTGAGAAAGTAAAGAGAAACGACCGGATAATTCGTCGGTAAGCCCACCGCTGATTGCTGCTTCTGCGTTAAATGTACCTAAGTTGCCTACGCTTACTTCAGTGAAAGCTTCGAAGTCTTGAGTGGGTTTGTTCGAATCAAACTTCACAATACCCGCTGTGGTGTTACGACCGAAAAGTGTGCCTTGTGGACCACGAAGTACTTCAACTTGTGATACGTCAAAAAGAGGGAAGCTTTTTAGGATTACGTTTTCTTTAACAACGCCATCCATCATGATTGCAACAGGCTGAGATGCTGCTAAGTCGAAGTCGGTGTTTCCGAGACCGCGAATGTAGAAACGCGGAGCAACACGACCATTAGAAGATTCCGCATACAAACCAGGTACACGTGTAGCAAGCTCAAGAATGTCACCACCGCCTGAGAAAAGGCTTTCAAACTGTTCGCCGCTTAGCGTAGAGATTGAGATTGGAACTTCCTGAATTGACTGAGTACGCTTTTGCGCAGTAACAGTAATTTGTTCAAGTGAGGCTTCTTTTTTTTCTGTCGTCGCGGCCTCTTGTGCAAGAACTGAAGAGCTGAACGCAGCACTAACGGCTAACGCTAGTGTGGCGATTTTGTGTGTTCTCATGTTTCCACCAAGATGATTTTAAATTTATACTTTTGTAGTGTTTTTAGCACAAAAAATAACAATCTATGCTTGGCGCTGCATTTTACACAAACTTTTACATAAAAACTTCAAATTTGTGCAAACCAAGGCGTTTTTCATCGAAAATGCACAATATTAGTTAGATTGAATGTAACTAAAAAGCCTGTGTGCACAGGCATGGAACATCAAACTTAATAGAGAGATATTTTTTGGTGCAAGTAGTCTACTAACCATCTAAATCAAATTAGCCTCGCTTAAATTTCGCTCGGTATTGAGAAGGTGATAAACCGGTCGTTTTTTTAAATAGTCGAGTGAACGAGCTAAGGTCTTCATAGCCTACAGCGCTAATCACGCTCTCTAACGGCATACTAAAGGTTTCTAAGAGCTTTCTCGCGTGCTCAATGCGCAGCGACTGTAAATACTGACCTGGCGTAATATCACACGCGTTTTTAAATCGGCGTATAAGTGTGCGTTCGGTCATATTATGCCGTAGCGCTAGTTCGCTTAGCGTACATTTATTTTGTACGTTCTTTTCCAAAAAAGACTGCACCGCTTTAATGTCCTTGTCTGAGTGAAATCGTCGCTGACGACTGCTGGCGTAAATAGTTTGGCTTGTTCTGGACACATCCAAAACGTGGGATTTTGCCGTATCGCTCGCAATCTGATGACCACAGTAGCGTTCTATCAACAAGATAGATAAATCAATCCACGCCATGCCGCCGCCTGCACAAAACACCGTATCGTCTTCAGTAACCATCTTCTCGGGTTGTAAGTTTACGGTAGGGTACATGGTCTTAAATTTATCTGCATAACCCCAATGTGTAGTGGCAATTTTATTGTCCAATAATTCGGATTGGGCCAAAAGGAAAGTGCCGGTGCAATTGGCCGCAATGTCGGCCCCCATTTTCTGAAGACGCCTTAAATGTACAAGCAGAGGCGCTGTGCTTTCTAGCACTTCATCAATATCACCACCAATGGTGGGAATTAACAAGACATCAGTATGTGAGACTTCTTCGATGGCGATATTGGGCTGCAGAACAACTTGATTAGAGCAAAGAATAGGCTGCCCATGGTGACTGGCCAACTGTACTTTAAACTGAGGGTTGGTTGGTAAGTTGTGTATTCGCTGCCAACTAATACCTGCGAAAGCAAATACATCGAGGGCTCCTGTAATGGCAGATGCCAAGGCTTGGTTAAAGCCGAGTACGGTAACGGTGAACTTCGTGTCATTCATAAAAATAATTCGAGTTATAAAATAAGATAAAACTCAGTGATTGTTGGCGTGATTGACCATTATTGTGTCATTAATGACAATGATGGCACGATAACGAATATGACACAATGTGTTAACAAGTTTTCGTAGAGGACAGGACACCATGGCCGATCAACTTATTCCCCGCCGTGAAATGCAATTTCAGCTGTACGAAGTATTAAACACCGCAGCCTTATGTGAAAAAGCTCGCTTCGAAGAGCACAATGTAGAAACCTTCAACGCTGTTATTGATATGGCCGAGAAGATGGCAGAAGAGTTATTTCTTCCTCATAATGCCGTTGCTGATAAAAACGAGCCTACATTCGATGGCACTAAAGTCTCTATGATTGACGACGTAAAAGTGGCCTTCGATACTTATAGAGAATCGGGCTTTATCGCGGGTCACTTCGATTTTGAAGATGGCGGTATGCAGCTTCCTGTTACCGTGATGAATGCCTGCGCGGGCTATTTTTTAGCGGCAAACCCATCGTCAACCGCTTACCCTTTCTTAACTGCGGCGGCCGCCAATGTCATTAAACACTTTGCCTCCGAAGATATCAAAGGTGCGTTTCTATCAAAAATGCTAGCGGGTGACTTCACTGGAACCATGGCACTTACCGAGCCCCATGCCGGTTCGTCACTTGCTGATATTCGTACATCAGCAAGGCCGCAAGATGATGGTACGTACCGAATCAAAGGCAGCAAGATTTATATCTCAGGTGGTGAGCATGAGCTTTCTGACAACATCGTACATTTGGTGTTGGCGAAAATTCCAGGTGGTCCAGCTGGTGTAAAAGGCATTTCCTTATTTGCTGTACCTAAATACCGTCTCGACGCTGAAGGCAATCCAGATGTGCGCAACGATGTAACCCTTGCTGGTCTTATCCATAAAATGGGCTACCGAGGTACAACTTCAACCGCACTAACTTTTGGCGAAAATGGTGACTGCCACGGCTACCTGATTGGCGAGCCGCACCAGGGTTTGCGCTACATGTTCATGATGATGAACGAAGCACGCATTGGCGTGGGCTATGGTGCTGCCATGATAGGGTATCGCGGGTACCGTTACTCACTAGAATACGCAAAAGATCGTACCCAAGGTCGCGCTGCGCCTAATCTTGCGCCAGAAGACGAGCCTACACCTATTATCAATCACGGTGACGTGCGACGTATGTTGCTAGCGCAAAAGGCCTACTGTGAAGGCGGTATGTCCCTCTGCTTGTACGGCAGCATGCTCATCGATGAGATGGAAACGGAAACTGACAGCGAAAAACGTACCGAACTTTCTCAGCTTTTAGATCTTTTAACACCCGTGTTCAAAGCATGGCCTTCAGAGTTTGGCCCTAAAGCCAACGATTTGGCAATTCAAATTCTAGGTGGTGCGGGCTATACCCGTGAATATCCTGTTGAGCAGTGCTGGCGCGATAACCGCTTAAACCCAATTCATGAGGGCACGAATGGTATTCAGGCGTTAGACCTGCTGGGAAGAAAGTTATGGCAGCACGACGGCAAAGGCCTTCAGGTGCTGCTTTCTCGTGTAACAAGCGATATGAAGCGCGCAGAAACGCCCAGAGCACAGGCGCTAGCTGCAAAATTAAAACCATACTTAGACCAGCTTGGCGGTTTAATACAACAAGCTGCGGCCGACCTGCGCTCTGATAAACAGCCTGTTTTACTAACTAACGCGAGCTGCTTTTTAAATATCTTTTCAAGTTGTGTGGTGAGCTGGATTTGGCTGCGCCAGGCAAATGTTGCCGAACAAGCACTCGCGAATGGGGCTGGCGAGCAAGACGTTGACTTTTATGAAGGTAAGTTATCAGCAGCTGAATACTTCTTAAATTGGGAGTTACCGCTAGTCAGTCGCGATATTGAGGTGCTTTCTTCACGCGAGGCGACGTGTAACAACGTAAAAGCGAGTTATTTTTAATCATTCAAAACAAAGAGCATGCGCAGTGACTTTTATTTAACAGCGTTGCGCTTGTTCACGAAATTGGAGTACAGCTAATGAATGTAGCTGCAAATGTTGAAGGTAAACATATTCTTATTACTGGTGGAGGCTCGGGGATCGGCGCTGCATCGGCTCGCGTATTGAGTGCGCGTGGTGCAACAGTAGGCATTGCCGACTTAAACGAAGGTAATGCCAAAACATTGGCTGAAGAAATTGTTGCCTCAGGTGGCAAAGCCTATGCGGTGGCGGTGGATGTTACCGAACCGGCTCAGGTCAAAGCGATGTTCGACACGGCGCTTTCTCATAATGACAAGATTGACGTAATTATTAATAACGCGGGTATCGACCATTTTCCAGCTCCGCTAACTGAAGTCGATGACGCCATGTTTATGAAGAATATTCAGGTCAACTTAGCTGGCGTGTGGTATTGCATGAAAAACGCCCTTAAGCATATGACGACGACAGGCGATGGTCACATCATCAATATTGCCTCTGTAGCTGGATTGCGGTCTGCGCCTATGATTAGTGCTTACAGCGCTTCAAAACATGGGGTAGTGGGGCTTACTAAATCGGCGGCAGTGGAATACGCAAGGGCGAACATTCGCATTAACGCTGTTTGTCCAAGCTTTGTAGATACTCCTATGGTGCAAGGCGTTTTATCAAAATTGGATGAAAGAGGCCAAAAAGGGCTTATTGGCGCCAATCCAATGAAGCGTTTGGGTAAACCAGAAGAGATTGCTAATGCCATTGCTTGGTTGTGTAGTGATGAGTCGTCATTCATGACGGGTCAGTCAGTAGTACTCGACGGTGGTATGTTGGCCTAGAGCAGGCACCGCAACAAGCGTTAATAAGAGAAATTAAGCACACAGCACTTTATCAGCAAGAATTAAGGATATGACAATGAAGAACCTTTTTGATTTAACAGGAAAAGTGGCACTGGTTACAGGTGCAAGTCGCGGTATCGGTGAGTCTATTGCCCGTTTGCTTGCCCAGTATGGCGCGCATGTAATTGTATCAAGCCGCAAAATTGACGGCTGTGAAGCCGTGGCTTCTTCAATTCGTGACGCAGGTGGTAAGGCGACAGCGCTAGCGTGTCATGTGGGTGAAATGGAGCAAATTACAGAAGCATTTAATGTCATTAAACGCGATTTTGGAAAACTGGATATTTTAGTAAACAACGCGGCAGCCAATCCTTACTTTGGGCATATCTTAGATACAGACCTTGGCGCCTACAATAAAACTGTAGACGTCAATATTCGTGGCTACTTCTTCATGTCGATTGAAGCTGGCAAAATGATGAAAGAGCAGAGTGGTGGCGTCATTCTCAACACGGCATCGGTAAATGGCGTAACACCGGGCGACATGCAGGGTATTTACTCTATTACGAAAGCTGCGGTCATCAGCATGACTAAGTCATTTGCGAAAGAGTGCGGTAGCTTGAACATTCGCGTAAACGCATTATTGCCAGGTTTAACCGATACTAAATTTGCGTCAGCGTTAACAACTAACGAGCAAATCTTGAAGCACGCGCTTAAAGTTATTCCACTAGGCCGTGTCGCTGACCCAGATGAAATGGCGGGCACGGTATTGTACTTAGTATCAGACGCTTCAACCTACACGACCGGCACGACAGTGGTGGTAGATGGTGGTATGCTAGCGTAAATAGATACAGTTACGAGATACGACCATGCATATATGGGTTGACGCCGACGCGTGCCCTGCAGTGATCAAAGACATTCTTTTTAAGGCAGCCAGACGTACCAAGCTGCCTTTGTCTTTGGTGGCTAACCATTCCATGTCTGTTCCACCAGACAAGCACATAACCTTAACGCAAGTGCCGTCAGGCTTCGATGCCGCTGACGATTATATAGTAGAGAAGTGTGAAGCGGGTGACTTGGTGATTACCAATGACATTCCATTGGCCGCTGATGTACTGGCAAAAAATGCGCTAGCATTAAATAATCGTGGTGAAGAATACGATAAGTCGTCTATTAAGCAGATACTGGGCATGCGGGATTTCATGGAAACCATGCGCTCAAGCGGCGAACACACAGGCGGTCCAAAAGCCTTCTCCCAACGTGACAAACAAAACTTCGCCAACGCACTAGACCGACTCCTCACCCAAGGCCTCCGCAACCTCAAATAAAACAATGGGGTCAGAGTCTGAGGGATCCCCACGAATTTAATTTCATATGCCTCCGGCCCAGGCTGCGTCAACTATGGAGCTGTACCATTTGAGCGCAGCTTTCCACTGTCGCATAGTAAATCGTATTCGACAAGCGACAGCCCTGAGTCCAAGGTAATGGAATGACAACACGCTTCTGGTTTCGGTATTAGCTTGGAAGCGCCGATGCTTATTCGATGAGACGAGCACCATACCCAGTAATATAGCTACGAGTGACGCTAACGTCGTCAGCAATACCAGTATTGTTAGACGCTGCTCTTTCACGCTTTTATTCTGCTCATAGGC